>CABSNH010000034.1 GCA_902478985.1 uncultured Collinsella sp. | reverse complement strand
ATGACAGCGCCGGTACCGTAGTCGGCAACGACGTAGTCGGCAACCCACACGGGGACCTTCTCGCCGTTGACGGGATTCACCACGTAGCGGCCGGTAAAGGCGCCGTGCTTCTCGAGGGTGCCCTGGGCACGCTCGACGGCAGAGATATGCTTGGAGTCCTCGACGATCTTGGTCACGGCCTCCTCGTACTCCGTGCCCTCGACGAGCTCGTGCAGACGAGCGTACTCGGGAGCCAGGACAAAGAAAGACACGCCAAAGAGCGTATCGGCACGCGTGGTGAAGACGGTAATCTTGCCCTCGTCGCCCTCGATGGGCTCGCCATCCTGGTCGCACAGGGTAAAGTCAACCTCGGCGCCCTCGGAGCGACCGATCCAGTTGGCCTGCATCTGCTTGACGCGCTCGGGCCAGCCGGGGAGCTTCTCCAGATCGTCGAGCAGCTCCTGGGAGTACTCGGTAATCTTGAAGTACCACTGCTCAAGGTCGCGCTTCTCGGGCTCGGTGCCGCAGCGCCAGCACTTGCCCTCGGTGACCTGTTCGTTGGCCAAAACGGTCTTGCAGTTAGGGCACCAGTTGACCGGGTTCTTCTTGCGGTAGACCAGGCCCTTTTCCCACAGCTTCTCAAAGATCCACTGGCCCCAGCGGTAGTAGTCGGGGCTGCAGGTCTTGACCATGCGATCCAGATCGTAAGAGAAGCCCATGCGCTTCATCGTGGCGAGCGCCTGGTCCATGTTCTTATACGTCCAGGCGGCAGCCTGCGTATTGTGCTTGATGGCGGCGTTCTCGGCGGGCAGGCCAAAGGCGTCAAAGCCGATGGGGTGCAGCACGTCAAAGCCGCGCATGCGGGCCTGACGGGCCATGGCATCGCCGATGGTATAGTTGCGCGCGTGGCCCATGTGCAGGTCGCCCGACGGATACGGAAACATCTCGAGCACGTACTTTTTGGGCTTGCTGTCGTCGGTGTCGACGGCAAAGAGGTTGGAGTCCTCCCAGGCCTTCATCCACTTGGACTCAATGGCCTGCGCGTCGTAGGCAGGGATCTCGTCCTTATGATCTGTGCAATCGCACATATCAGCTCCTTTAATCTTAGCTGGGGTCGGGCGGCTTGGCTTTATTCGCTACTGCGGACAGTCCTGCGCAAGACGAAGAGCACATTAAGTGCTCTTCTTTGCGTGCGGAACTTGTAGCGAACAAAGCCAAGCCGCCCGACCCTAAGGTTAACTTGACTGATGATAGCAAATACGACAAGCGAGATGCCTGCGACTTGCGGGCATCTCGCTTTATCTAAATAACGTGGTTGTGAATCAACCGCTAATTGTTACCCGCCCAAGCATGGTCGGGTTTTCCAAGTGCCGCAGATTGACGTGAAAGAGGAGCGACGCGTACTTTGGTACGCGAGCGACGGTTTGAACGGCAAGGTGCGGTGCTTAGGAAAGCCGCTTAGCGGTAGGAAACGCTCTGCTGAGAATCCTTGACGACTACGTCGTGGGCGCCGCCTTCGACGATCGAGGTCGAGCTCACCAAGGTTAGGCGTGCCTTTTCCTGGAGCTCGGGGATCGAGAGGGCACCGCAGTTGCACATCGTGGACTTGACCTTGTAGAGCGTGCCGCCCACGCCGTCCTTGAGGGAACCGGCGTAGGGAACGTAGGAGTCGACACCCTCGACGAAGCTGAGCTTCGCGGCGCCGCCCAGGTCGTAGCGCTGCCAGTTGCGGGCACGCGCGGAACCCTCGCCCCAGTACTCCTTCATGTACTGGCCGTTGACGTTAACGCGCTCGGTCGGGCTCTCGTCGAAGCGGGCGAAGTAACGGCCCAGCATCATAAAGTCGGCACCCATGGCAAGGGCGAGCGTCATGTGGTAGTCATAGACGATGCCACCGTCGGAGCACACGGGCACGTAGACGCCGGTCTCCTCGTAGTACTCGTCACGGGCGCGGCAGACGTCGATCAGCGCAGTGGCCTGGCCACGGCCGATGCCCTTGGTCTCGCGGGTAATGCAGATGGAGCCACCGCCGATACCGACCTTGATGAAGTCGGCACCGCAGTCCGCCAAAAAGCGGAAGCCCTCGGCGTCGACGACGTTACCGGCACCGACCTTGACGTCCTCGCCATAGTTGGCGCGGATCCACTCGATGGTGCGCTTCTGCCACTCGCTGAAGCCCTCAGAAGAGTCGATGCACAGGACATCGGCGCCGGCCTCGATGAGCAGCGGCACGCGCTCGGCATAGTCGCGGGTGTTGATACCGGCGCCGACCATGTAGCGCTTGTCGCCGTCGAGCAGCTCGTTGGGGTTGGTCTTGTGGCTGTCGTAGTCCTTGCGGAAGACAATGCCCATGAGGTGATCGTTGTCGTCGACGATGGGCAGGGCGTTGAGCTTGTTGTCCCAGATGACGTCGTTGGCAACCTTGAGGCTGATGTTCTTGTCGCCTACGATGAGCTGCTCACGCGGGGTCATGAACTCGGAGACCTTCGTCTGGTGGTCATCGCGACTGGGGCGATAGTCGCGGCTGGTGACGATGCCCAGGAGCTTACCCTTGGGAGTGCCGTCGTCGGTAACCGGCATGGTGGAGTGACCGGTCTTCTCCTTGAGCTCGATGACCTGCTCCATGGTCATGTCGGGGGTCAGCGTGGAATCGGACTGAACGAAGCCAGCCTTGTGATCCTTGACGGCCTTGACCATAGCGGCCTCGGACTCGGCGCTCTGGGAACCGTAAATGAAGGACAGGCCACCCTCGGTAGCGAGCGCGACACCCATATCGACGCCCGAGACGGACTGCATGATGGCGGAAACCATGGGGATGTTCAAGGTGATTGCCGGCTTCTCACCGCGCTTAAAGCGGGTTAGCGGCGTCTTAAGAGAGACGTTGTTGGGGATGCACTGCGAGGACGAGTAGCCAGGGACCAGCAGATACTCCGAAAACGTGTGGGACTCACCGGGAAAGAACGTAGCCATGTTTCTCCTTTTTCCATGCGACCGGTCGGCTGCAGGCCTCGTAGGACCCAGCCCAACCTTGGGCGCCCAATACTGGGGAAGTATCTTAACGCACTTTGACTGCTACAATGCATGATTTAAGAAGAGCACACGAGGGTTTGACGCTGGCATTGCGTTTGCCCAGCAAACACTTTAGCGGGGAGACGTGGAGCGTATGAAGTACAAGACGACAGCAAAGCTGGTCATTCAAGCGTGCGACAAGGATTTGCCGGGCGTCTTCGGCCACGGCTGTGTCTTGCTGCTGCAAGGTATCGCCCGCGAACACTCGCTCAACCGTGCCGCCAAGAGCATGGGCATGGCGTATTCCAAGGCCTGGCGCATTGTGAACGAGGCAGAAGGCCAGCTGGGATGCAAGCTCATCGAGCGAGACGGAGCCCGCGGATCCACGCTCACCCCCGCCGGCGAGCGAGCCATCGAAGTCTACGAGACGTTGCAGGGCGAGATCAACAACGTCATCGCCACCAAAGCCAACGACCTCATCGCCAGCATCAAAGAGTAGCTAATTTGGGACGGGGCTTTTTTAGCTACCCATCCAGAGCATTCATGACTCATAGCCAAAAATTGACATTGGGTAGCTAAAAAAGCCCCGTCCCAAATTAGCTACTTGCGGAGGGCGGCGTCTAGAGTTGCGGCTACCGTCAAGGGGTCGTCGGTGCCGGCGAAGAGGCGGATGGTGCTCCCCTGCTTGCCGCGTGGGGCCGAAAGGCGCGTTGTTGCGCCGCCGGCGGGCGATGTGCGGAACTCCCCCGGCAAAGCATCGAACAGCTCGCCCGCGCTGCATTCGATAAGGTCAAATTCAACTGCCGGGCCAAAGCCGTGCTCGAGGATTCCCGTTGCAACCGCATGGTCGGGATGCGAGCTCAATCCGGGGTAGCGCACGTCGCGCACCATCTCGTTGGCGGCCAGATACTCGGCCAGCGCACGGGCGCGGTCGAAATGCGCCTGCATGCGGGCGTTAAGCGAGGAAAGCCCACGCTCCAGCACGTCGGTCTCCTCGGCAGAAAGGTCGAGTGCCAAAGCACCGCAGCCTGCAAACAATACATGCGCGCACTCAGCCGCGACATCCACACGATGGCGCTTGAGCTGCGAGCGCGCGACCGAAGCGGCAACGAGCTTGCGCGGAGCCTTACCGGCGCACACGCGATCGAGCGCCTCGAGCGACAGCGCAGCACCCAGCCGCAGCGGATCGCAGCCAAAAGCCGACGCCACGGTGTTGTCCACAACCAGCAGCGCATGAGCTTCACGCGCCGCCCGACCTAACGCACGAAGATCGGGGACGCGCAGACCAAACCCGCCGATAGAGTTGACGAACCACCACAGATGCGGTCCCTCGGCATCAAACGAAGCGTCAAAGCCCTCGGACGCGGTAGCAAACGCTGCAACCGACAGCTCGCCCACCATAGCCACGTCGCAGGCATCAAAGCCGTGCACAAACGCATCGGCAAAGTCATCGGCAAACGCAACCAGGCGGTCACCGGGACGCACAATCCCCAGCTGCGACAGCGCTGCCGGCACATGCGGGGCCGCAAGCAACCGCGCCTCACGCGCGCCTGTCCTCAAAGCCCAGGCCCCTTCTAGCTGTTGCACGTTCACACGGCACCGTCCCTTCATAAGCAAAAACCCACGATGCGGGTGTTCCCCGCATCGTGGGCAACGGCTGCAGTATAGCGCCGATATGCGACGAATCGCCTAGATGTTGAGCGTGTGATAGTTCACGCTCGCACCCGGAGCGTCAACGGTCACGCCATAGGCCTCGGGATAGATGCGCGTCGAAAACACGAGCGCGCCATCGTTCACAAACACCTCGACCGACGAGACATCGCCGACAATGCGCACGTTACGAACCTCGTCGACGGGCTCCCAACGCACGGTGCGACCGCAGCCGGCAGAAGCGCGACCTTCATCGGTAAATCGCATCTCAAAGCGCGCGGGCAGCTCGCGCTCGGCGGGCACAAACGCCAGCCTTAGCTCGCCATCAACGGTCGCGGTAAATGCGCCGTCGATACCGCTAGAAATAACGTCAAAGCAGGTATCGCCAGCAACCTCCAACGAGCCCTCCCCCACACGCACCGAGGCATAATGACGCTCGATCTCACGCGCCGGTTGCTGCAGCACCACGCCGCCGTCACCGGCCGCAAGCTCGCGCGGCACCGTCATGCAGTGCTGCCAGCCACACGCCACGGTGGGTGCGTTGCCATAGGTCGGCTCATCGGGCATGCCCATCCAGCCGACCAGAATGTGGCGACCGTCCTCGGCCGTGAACTCCTGCGGAGCATAGAAGTCAAAACCGGCGTCCCATAGGCGGAACTCGCCCAGCTCATAAGCGTCATTGCCACCGGTAATGACGCCCGTTACAGGCATGTAGCCAGCAGCGTATACGTTGCCGCGGTCCCAACGACCGCCCTCGAGCCCCTGGGGAGAGAAGGACAGCCACTTCGCCGGTACACCGCCATCCGCCTCAAGCTCAAGGTATCCCGGGCACTCCCACATAAAGCCGAAACGCTCGGGAGTAGACACACGGCTCTCGAGCTCCCAGTTCAGCATATCCGCCGAGCCATACACCAGGATCTCGCCCACATCGCGCCCGGCACCCTCGCCGTGCATCGCACAAAAACGGCTCTCGATATGCGGTCCATCCACGCGACGACGCGCGCCCAGCACCATGTGATAACGCCCGTCCGCGTCACGCCACACTTTGGGATCGCGCACATGACAGGTCAAATCCTCGGGATAATCCTCGGACGCCAGCACCACACGCTTGGCGCCGAACGCCTGGCCGTCGGTGCTCTCCACATAGACGGTATCGGCACGACGGCCGGTATTGACGTAGTCGTACGTCCCGTCCGCATCGGATAGCTTCACGTTGCCCGTGTACAGCACGCGAATGCGGCCGTCCTCGGCAAGCGCGGAGCCCGAATACACGCCATGGCAATCGAATGGCTCGTCGGGCAGCAGCGGGGCGCCAACGTAGTCCCACGTCATAAGATCGCGACTCGCCGCATGGCCCCACATCTTGACGCCGCCGTTCACATCAAACGGGGCATACTGAAAGTACGCGTGAAATACGCCATCTGCCTGGCAAAGACCGTTGGGGTCGTTGAGCCAGCCCGCCGGCGGCATAATATGAAAGCGCTGGCCATACGCGCCATGACCGCACTCAGAGGCGGCGGCGTCAACAGCGGCGACCAGCTTTGCAAGGTCGCGACCAAGTGCATTAGACATATCAAAGTCCTAACGGATCGAAAGTTACAAGGCACCAGAGATCGGCGCCAAATACGGGAAACACCCGCGGGCATACAGCCCGCGGGCGCCCCTCAATCAAAAGCTCTTAGGCCTGCTCGGAAGCCTTGGGCTCGTCCTTGTACAGGACAAACGAGACGGCAAAGGAAACCAGCGCGGCGACCGCAAACATGATCGCGTACTGCACGGGCTGGGCAAGGCACAGCAGAATACCAAAGATACCGGTAACACCCGTGCCGGAGGCAGCCAGCGAGGTGAGCGCACAAACCAGGGCACCGCAACCGCCGCCGATGCAGCCGGCGATGAAAGGCTTAAAGAAGCGAAGGTTCACACCGAAGATGGCAGGCTCGGTAATGCCCATGAAGGCGGACAGGGCCGAAGGAAGCGCCAGGCCCTTGATCTTGGCATCGCGGGTCTTAAAGGCAACGGCGAGCGCGGCACCACCCTGGGCGATGTTGGCAGCGCTGGCGATGGGCAGCCAATAGGTCACACCGTACTGGGCGAGCTGGCCCAGGTCGATGGCGGTGTACATCTGGTGGATACCGGTAACGACCGTGGGGGCATAGAACAGGCCGACAATAAAGGAACCGATGCCGAAAGGCAGGGTCAGCAGGGCCTGAATCAGACCGAGAATGGCGTTCTCGGCCCAGACAAAGATGGGGCCGACGGCAACAAGGGTCACGAGCACGGTCACGAACACCGAAACGAGCGGGGTCACAAAGAGGTCGAACATCTCGGGAACGATCTTGTGAAGGCGCTTCTCGAGGAAGGCCAGAATAGCGCAGGCGATGACGATGGGGATAACGTGGCCTTGATAACCGACCCACTCAAAGCTGTATACGCCAGGGATGACGGTGACCATGGTCTGCACGCCCTCAGAGGCAACCGTGTAGGCGCTTTGCAGCGAGGAGTTGATGAACGCACCGCCGACGACGGCGCCCAGGTACGGGTTGGCGCCAAAGGCCTTAGCGGCGGAGTAACCGATCAGGATCTGCAGAATACCAAAGGACGTGCCCGAGACCAGGTCGGCGATCTTGTAGATAAAGTTATTGGTGTCGAGCGCGATAAAGCCGTTGGAGGCCATAAAGTTGAGGGCACTCATAATGCCCAGCAGCAGGCCCGAAGCCACGATGGCGGGGATGATGGGGACAAAGACGTCGCCGAGCACCTTAATGGCACGCATAAAGATGTTCTGCTGCTGCGCCGCGGCCTCCTTGACCTCGGCCTTGGTGGCAGCCTCGACGCCGCTGAGCGCAATGAACTCGTCGTAGACCTTATTGACGGTGCCAGTGCCAAAAATAATCTGAAGCTGGCCCTGGGCCTCAAAGACGCCCTTAGCGCCGTCGATATTCTCGAGGGCCTCCTTGTCGACCTTGGCGTTATCGGCAATCACCAGGCGCAGACGCGTGGCGCAGTGCGCGGCCGAAACAACGTTGCCGGCGCCACCGATGTTGTCGAGCACCTCTTGCGCTGATTTGCGGTAGTCCATGACTTCCCTTTCCTCCAACGGGTGCATGCGCACCCGACTACCTTTGACACTTACACTGTAATCGTTTTCAGTTTCATATGTCTGTAATCGTTTTCATAGTAGGGTGAACGGTAGGAAAAAGCCGGCGAATGGTAGTTTTACCGCAAAAACAGGGGCCTCAAAGGCAGGCAGACATGCCCAAAGCCTAGACATTCATAAGTTGATGGCCGAGTTTGAGCGTCTTGAGACCGCTCTCCCCCTCCACGCCATCGAGCGTGTTGAGCAACATATTGGTCGCCTCGACGCCACTGGTCAGGTAGCCATAATGCACGGTGGGAATGCCGCCCGTCAGCGCGCGCAAAAACGCGTTGTCGCCAAAACCGCTCACGCGGTGTATACCCTCGCCCATGCCGCGAACCTCATCGATGGCACGCAGCGCGCCCGCCGCCATGGTGTCGGTCGCGCACGCGATAAACGAAACATCGGGGTCGACGGAAAGCAGTTCACGCGCCGCACCATAGCCCGAGTCGAGCGTAAACGAGCCCAGGCGAATCAAGGCGGCATCGAGCGGGTTACCCGCGGCGCGCAAGCCGGCCTCAAAACCGCGACGGCGGTCATAACCGGCCGCGCGGTCCTCTTCGGTAACTCCAATATAGGCAATCTTGCCGTCCACGCGACCCGCAAGCGCATGGCCCAGCTCAAAGGCAGCCTCGTAATCGTCATGGTAGACGCAAGCCGCGCCCTCGACGTTTTGGCCGATCAGCACAATGGGCACACGGCAAGACGCAATGGCCGCACGATGTTCGTCGGTAATCATGGTTGCCACGAGCACGATGCCATCGACCGGGTGGTTCTGGAACAGGTCAAGATACTCGAGCTCACGCTCGGCCACGTTGTCAGTATTCGCGAGCAGCATCTGGTAGCCACGGCGACCGAGCACCTGGCCAATACCGGCGGTAATGCGGCTCACGGATTCCGAGTTAATCTTAGGCACGATGACGCCAATGAGCTTGGTGGATCCGGTGCGCAGCGCGCGAGCCTGGCTGGACCGCACGTATCCGGTCAGCTCAATCGCCTGCTTAATGCGCTCGGCCTTGTCCGCCGAGATATATCCACCGTTGAGGTAGCGCGAGACCGCGGCGCTCGAAACGCCCGCCAGCTCGGCCACATCTTTCATCTTTACCACGAGCACCCCTGTCATTGAAATCGCTTACACAATGATACCCGTGCGGAGCTACATGCGTGTCGCAAGACAGGACGTCACGGTCAATTTAGCTGTCGTAGCACGGGCATCGCAGGGCTTCAACTAGAAACTTCGAAATATAAATGCCGAATCAGTCAAACTACCGATTCGGCACCCCGTTACATTTGCACACAGTGGCAGGCAAAATCCAACTCGAGAACAACTTACTCACTTTGGAAAGACGCATCGCTGTCCGCTGCCAATTCCGAAGGAAGAATTGCCGGCAGCGTCAAAGCCCCCATGGGCGAAAGTCCAGTAACGACCATCAGATAGCTCTTGGCGTGACCATACGCCATGGAAATCGCATTAGAGAGAAGATAACGGCGCGCTTCATCGTCTGAAATGTCGAACGGCATTTTTGTTGACACCGAAATAGCAACCGTCACATCAGCGCGCATTTTTTCCTTTGCATCGTCTCTATCAATCAGACTGCCACACACATACAGCTTTAAGTCTGCACGCTCGCCCGCCTTGTTCCTCAATAGATGGACGTCCTGATAGCTAACGTCAACTTTTAAATCCATATTCTGGGAGGGCTCATTCTCAATATGAAAAGTTGAGTCGACAACAAACAAATGAACAACCTGAATAGGCGCAATGAAATCCTTGCTCATGCAGCCAAACCTCCCGGAATCATCTCAAAGTTCAATCGTTTAGCTGAGCAGTCGCTGTTAAATGAAGACCATTGTTCTCGGACAAAATTATTAGACGAAGAAAACGGCGCCTCATTCGAATAACTGGAAATGACCTGAGGAATGATTTTGATACCCAACGCAAGCTCAAACTTTGCGATTGTTTTCAGCGTCATGTTGGGCTGAGAATTCAACAATTTCGAAAGCGACTGAAGACTCACGCCCATACGCTTTGCCAGCTCGCTTTTACTCAAGCCCGAGCGCTGCATCTCGCGATGAACAATAAACTCAATATCTAGTGCGTGCTCATAGGCACGGGTTTCACTCGTTTCCGTTTCCGCGTAAAAGTCTGATAAATCGACCTTAACCATTACAAGTCTCCGTTTCGTAAGCGGGCAAAAAAGCCGACGCTATGACTCCAAAAGCCGCTTTGCTATCGGGGCCAACTGTTTTGCGCGTTTAATTTCTTTGGAAATATTTCCCGAGCCTTGATGGCCCTTAAACCAAAAAAGCAAAACAATCTTGTCCACGCCTTGGCAAATCGCGTAGACCATTTCTCGATTAACCCCATCAAAACCCTTGAGTTCGTATAGTCCAATCTTAGGCTCGATACATCGAAGCTTTGACGTTCCACTGACATCCTTTAGCCCGTAATCATAGATTTTTGAAATCTGATTGATCATTTTACGGGCGGTAAACTTCGTTTTAGGATCAGACATCATCTTCTGAAACTGAGAGTTCTCAGGGGAGGTGGTTAGTTCCCAAAAAGGTCGTCCCTCGGGATCAGCATATTCGACAAGCTCATAGTCACTAGCCAAAGGCCACCCCCTCCGCTTCAGAAGAAACCAAATATGGTTAACTTATAAGTTAAGTTTAGTCAAATTCAAATTTATGGCAAGCCCCAAGCCGTGTTCAAGCAATCTGCATTATTGACTCAGAGAAATGTGGGGAAGAAGCGGCAGAAACTACATTGTCAAATAAGGCCCCCAACGAAGTGCCCGAACTTTTATGGTGACCAACAACATACCTAGAAGGCGAAGGCAAAGCACGCAACCGCCCAGTCACCGTGGCCGGTCTTAGGGAGCGCGGCGGTTTGCGTTGTTGCGGGCTAGGTCTTCTTGGCAGTCTTGATCGCAGGCGTCTTGGAGGACGCGGGCGCAGGCTTGGCGTCCGATTTGGGCGACGAATCAGGCGTGGGGAGCGGGTTTTCGCTGGGCTTGGTCTCATCACCGGGCTTTTCTTCGCTACCGGGCCTTGTATCCCCCGCGGGATTGCCACCAGTGGGCTCACAGGTACCGGGCTGGGTCTTCCCCGCCGACGACTGGGCGCCTGTGGGTTCAATTACCACATGCTAAGCAACGGCCCCACTGGCGTCCACCCAGGAAGCGTCCACAACAAATTGGCAATCGGAGGCGTACATGCCAAAGAAGCGGCAGTCCTCGCCCGATCTGCTGCTAGCAGCAACAACATGCACGCCGCCGAGCCGGGGCCCGAGACACCAGGCTCGTCGTAGGTCTGTCCCGCGATGGTAAGGCTATCCACACCCGCGGCATAAGAAGGCACAAGGCCTCATCGCAATTCACACTCTAAGGAAGTGCGTAGTCCCGTTCAATCCTCAGCCAAGAATCCGTTGCGAATTAGGGCCAGGTAAATGAGTGTCAGTAAAGATACATGCGAGCAGAAAATCTCACGCAATTTCGTCTTTTCTGAATTGAGATGTAAGTTTTGACAGGCCGAATCTTACATCCAAACAATAAATGAGGGCCGACGCATCAATCCTCTCCAGGTATCACCCAAGGGCTTCCACCGCAATTGACTTAATTCTAATCGATATCAATTGTTTATTCGCGATCGCATCAACCAGTAGAAATCGCCCGTACTCGACCACCCCATTGTCGAAATGGCGCTTAGCCGCACGTCACACATTGCATGGATGAAAAAAGGGCAACACTCTCTAAGAGAAAGCGTCACCCTTAAAGCTCCCGAAGAGCTTTTGTATTGCTTACGACATCCTAACTCATCTCAAGGAGATTGAAGGGCACATCAGGGCCTGTCAGGAAAAAGCGCAGACACGTCATGATTGAACGGACAACAGCGGAACTAACGATCACCGCAATCAAAAGAGCCCAAATAATACAGCGAACCCTTCACAACCGAAGCATTAGGGTCTCGGTCTAAGAAATTGACGCTGTAAGAAGGAGATCCAACATAAACATGAGTCTTGCCGGTCTCGCAGCAGAACAAAATGTCGCCAGCACTATTCTGTGTCAGAGTGTTGTAATTCGAGTAATACTCAAGCTCGTCTGACGGGGCCTCTCCCACAACGATCAACCGAGGCTCCAACTTATCTAGCCATGTCTTAGGAACGCGACCGGACTTCCGTCCATGATGCGGCGCAAAGAGAATGTCCACAGGCGAAAGCTCGATGTCGTCTTCGATCGCAGCCATATAGTCATTCTCCATGTCACCAAGCCAAAGTGCACGGACACCATCTTCAAGCGAGTAGACAATCGCGGGACTAATATTATTGGGTTTGTCAGAGTTTTCAGCATCTCGCCGAGCATTCTGGAAGGTCTCATTTGTCACATCGGGCCAGAGGACGCTAATCCCAGCAGAGCCGCTCTCCGCATCAGATACGTTCATCCATTTGCGCCTACACCCCTTGCTAATCTTGTAAGCGCGCGACGAGCTCTTCAACTCTTTATACTTTTTAAAACTCTTGGTCTCCGTGGACTTGGAAACATTATTGTCGACACAATAAAAATTCGGGATAAGCCCCAGTTCATCAAGATACTCAATGCCCTGAATATGATCTTGGTCCGGATGCGTACTAATAAAACGAACGATATCCTTTTTCCCTGCGAGGTATTTGACCTCATCAAGGATTTCTGACTTACGCTCATCGGTAATATCACAGTCAATCATGCTGAAGTTATCAGTATTGTGATTGATGTAAAACATGTCACCGTTGCCAACGGACAGAGACTTAATCTCACTCATGATTATCACGTTCCTCAAGATTGAAGTTGATTCGTTTTTCCACATACCGCTCTTGCTTGACCCAGGAAGCGACAAATAAAGCGATAAAAGAGCACAGCGCCGCTGGAAGCCGATGAGATTCCGGCAGCAATGACGCAAGCAGAATAATGACGAGCAGGACACCAGCGCCCGCCAGGCTGCGATACATGTTTGAAATCATTAAGAGCCTGTCTCTTATACACATCTGACGCTGCCGACGAACTCTAGGGTGTAGA
>CABSNH010000033.1 GCA_902478985.1 uncultured Collinsella sp. | reverse complement strand
CAGCTCCTCACGCTCGCGACGAGCCTCTTCCTGAGCCTCGCGGCGGGCCTTCTCGGCGCGGAGCTCTTCCAACTCGGCGCGCTCCTCGTCAGACAGTGGTTGGGACTCAAGCTCGGCCATAGTTCAGCCCTTTCTTTTTAAAAAAAGCCGCCGACACAATGTCAGCGGCTTATCAAATCCAAGGGTGGAGACGAAGGGAGTCGAACCCTCGGCCTCTGCCATGCGACGGCAGCGCTCTCCCAACTGAGCTACGTCCCCAGGACAAGTTGATATTTTACCTACGGCTCGCCAACTGTCAACGCCCAATACCCAGTCTTTTTGAGACGGGAATATTCTGACTACCTTTCGAGCAGGCAATCCCCTCGATGATTTTTTAATCCCCGTCCCAGAAAAATCATCCGTGTGCGCGCTACTTTGCGCTGGTAAGGACGCCGGTGGTGTCGAACGCTGGGGTGAAGCTCTCGTCTACCGCGCCGCCCTCTTGCCAGAACATCGTCGTAAAGCCCAGGTCGTCAGCATGGTCGAGCACCTGCTCGTACTCCTCGCGCGTCACGGCGCGTGCCAGGTCACCGCCCTGCTCGCGCATGAGCGCATTGGGCGTGTACTGGTTCATGACCGAGATCGGCACATCACCCACCGTCTGCCACACCAGGTCCAGCACGCGACACGAATCGTCTGCATGTCCCGGCAGTACCAGATGGCGCACGATCATGCCGCGCTTCATGAGCCCGTCCTCGTCCACCAGCTCTCCCCCGCGGCGCTCAATCTCGCGCGCCATTTGGGCCAGGCCCGACACGGCCACACGCGGGTAGTCCTGAATATGAGAGAGCGACTGCGCAAGCCCCGCATCGGCATATTTAAAGTCGGTAAGCCACACATCGACCAGATCGCCGAGCGCCGCCACGGCACTCGCACGCTCATAACCGCTCGTATTGTAGACGATTGGGATGGCCAGCCCACGCGCCCGTGCCGCAGCAATCGCAGTCGGCAGCAGGTGCGCGTAGTGTGTCGCCGTTACCAAGTTAATATTGTTGGCGCCCTGGTCCTGCAGCTCCAACATAATCTCGATCAGACGCTCGGGCGAAATCTCAAGCCCAAAATTGCCCGTCGAGATCTCGTGGTTCTGGCAATAGACGCATTTGAGCGAGCAACCGCTAAAGAAGATCGTACCCGAACCGGCTTCGCCCGAGATAGGCGGCTCCTCCCACATATGAAGCGCCGCGCGGGCCACTTTGAGCGTGTCGTTAGCACCGCATACGCCGTGCGCGCCCTCATCGCGCGCCGCACCGCAACGGCGCGGACACAAATGGCAGGCGGGCGAAAAAAGTTCGGTCAACGACGTCGGCATAAAAACATGCTCCAAAACAACGATTCAGCAGCTCAAACGCAATGGGACCAACCACACAGACGGCTCGAGCCCCAAGGCGCCGTAATCGTCCGACACGATTTTTGTAATGTCAAGACTGGAATCCACAAAGTGCCGCTTTATGATGTAGGTATTCCGCCCCCCGCGGAGCAACTGGGTGAACCGTCGCGTTTATTTAGGGAGCCCACACAGTCGTACCTAGTACAGGTATCCTTCGTTGTTAAGGACGCTGGAACAGTCGATGAGGGCACCCACCTGTTTTAGGTGGGTTCATTTTCGTAACGTGGGGGGTGGTTTTCTTTTGCCGAAACTCGCCATTGCAAATCCCGCCAAGATCTCCAAAGGGCACCAGGCAGAACCTCACCATCACTCGAATATCTGGTAAGCACGTGATTATCGCCCCGTGCAATTCCTCACACCCTCCTTGGTCGAGTATCATGGGTCAGCTATACCCTTTGCGGCATGGCATCCTTTGACCTTTTCCTTCGACGCTTGGCGGTTTATCGATTCATGGCTTCCTCCACGAGCTTCATACCGTACCTTTGCGTGGCGGTCGCGGCTTTTATCACGACCTTCCTTGCGGTGCCCCTGGTCAAGCGCCTGGCAATCAAGCTCGACGCCGTCGATTATCCTTCCAAGCGCCGCATCAACACTAAACCCATCCCGCGCATGGGTGGCACGGCAGTCTTTTTGGGCCTCGTCGTCGCCTGCATTGTTCAGATCCTAGGCACCTGGTACCTGGGCTGGCCGCCCGCTTTGGTGCCCCACCCCCGTCTGCACATCAGCTACCCCATACTTGCACTTTCTTTTACCGTCATCTTTGCGACCGGCGTGATCGACGACGTCTACCAGCTCAAGCCCAAGCAAAAGCTGGCCGGCCAGGCCCTCGCCGCGCTCATCGCCTGCGTGGGCGGCCTGCGCATCGGCGTCATCGTCAACCCGTTTGCTCCCGGCGAGATCATGCTCGGCTGGCTCGCCTACCCCATCACTGTGGTCTACCTGGTGGCGTTCACCAACATCATCAACCTTATCGACGGCCTCGACGGTCTGGCCACGGGTATCTGCGGTATCGCGTCGTTCACCATGTTTTCGGTCGCGGTGCTCTCGGGCCGCATCGACGCCGCCGCGCTCTCCATCGCGCTCTTTGGCTCGTGCCTCGCCTTCTTGCGCTATAACTTCAACCCCGCGAGCATCTTCTTGGGCGACTCGGGGTCGCTGCTTCTGGGCTTTGCGCTGGGCTCCATCTCGCTGCTCAACGTGAGCCGCACCGCCGCGCTCACCTCGCTCATCATCCCGCTCATCGTGGCCGGCGTGCCCATCATCGATACGTTTAGCGCCATCGTGCGCCGTAAGCGCGCCCACATTAGCATCGGGCAGGCCGACAAGGGCCACATCCACCACCGCCTCATTCAAGAGGGCTACAACCAAAAGCAGGCCGTACTGCTTATCTACGCCTGGTGCATTATGCTTTCGGCCGGCGCCGCCGCCATCAATCAGGTCGAGGTCCCCATGCGCGTCCTCATCTTTACCGTGCTCGCCATTGGCTCGGCGGCCTTTGCCAAGCACCTGCACCTGTTTGAGCCCGTGCTGCGCCACCATTACAACAAGCGCACGCACGAAGACGAGCTGGTAACCCCCGATGATCCCGCCTTTAAACAGGAGGAGCAGGCAGCCGAGGAACGTAAAGAAGAGCGCCACCGCAAGCTCTAGGATAAGCTTTCGAGCATGTGCCCAGGTGCCGCTGGCCATGCGCAGCCGCGCCGCACCCATTGCACATACCGCCCCTCTCCCGCCCCTCGCCTACTTACGTCTCGCCCCTTCAATAAACGCGTTATCATCTTGACCCATGAACATACGTTAGGAGCAATCATGCCAAACGAGAACAGCTACGAAGTCGCGCTGCAAAAGAGCAACGCCATTCGCGATGGCCTGGCCAAAACGCCCGAGAAGTTCACCATGCTTACCGGTGACCGCCCCACCGGACGCCTGCACCTGGGCCACTACTTTGGCACCCTCAAGGGCCGCGTGGAGCTGCAGAACATGGGCGCCAAGACCAACGTGCTCATCGCCGACTACCAGGTCATCACCGACCGCGACACCACCGAGCACATCCAGGACAACGTGTACAACATGGTCATGGACTACCTTGCCTGCGGCATCGACCCCGACAAGACCATGATTTACGCGCACTCCGCCGTGCCCGCCGCCAACCAGCTCATGCTGCCGTTCCTGTCGCTGGTCTCCGAGGCCGAGCTGGCGCGCAACCCCACCGTCAAGGCCGAGATGGAGGCCTCGGGCCACGAGCTCACCGGCCTTCTGCTCACCTACCCGGTGCACCAGGCCTGCGACATCCTGTTCTGCAAGGGCAATGTGGTGCCCGTCGGCCGCGACCAGCTGCCGCACATCGAGCTCACCCGCACCATCGCCCGCCGCTTTAACAACCGCTACGGCAAGGTGTTCCCCGAGGTCGACGCGCTGCTGTCCGAGACCCCGCTGCTGCCCGGCCTGGACGGTCGCAAGATGAGCAAGAGCTACGGCAACGCCATCAACATCTCGATGACCGCCAAGGAGACGGCCAAGCGCATCAAGAAGAGCCAGACCGACTCCGAGCGCATGATCACGTTTGATCCCGAGAACCGCCCCGGCGTGTCCGGCCTGCTTTCGACGGCTGCCATCTGCACCGGCCGCTCCGAGGTCGAGATTGCCGAGGAAATTGGCATGGGCGGCTCCGGCCAGCTCAAGAAGTACGTGACCGAGGCCGTCAACGAGTACTTCGCGCCGA
The DNA here is from genome assembly GCA_902478985.1 of uncultured Collinsella sp. Lineage (GTDB taxonomy): Bacteria > Actinomycetota > Coriobacteriia > Coriobacteriales > Coriobacteriaceae > Collinsella. The sequence goes on along the minus strand of CABSNH010000033.1, from coordinate 9,268 downwards.
TCCGCGAGCGTCGCCAGCGCTACGAGAACGATCTGGACTATGTGAAAGACGTGCTGCACGAGGGCAACCGTCGCGCCAACGAGATCGCCGAGCAGACCCTGGCCGAGGTTCGGGACGCCATGCGCATGGTGTACTAAACCGATCTGCTGACTTGAACTTCCGATTGCTTTAGGGCGGGCGCTACGGCGTCCGCCTTTTTTGGTGCCCGACCGGCTCGGCTCTACCCATCGCACTCCCCCGACAAACGGGAACGGGCCCGCCGGCAGTCAGTTGCCAGCGGGCCCGTTCCCGAAGTACACCGTTGAATCGCACAGAGGGGAGGGATGCGAATCAAACTCAACAGGGCAGGCTTTTTCATCGCCTATTGCCTGCTCCGTTGCTGAATACAATATAGTTCGCCATGGTTTACTTTATAGCGTCAATATGCCCCATCATAGCTTCTCCATAAGTTAGCTACGGTAAACCTACCAAAAAGGGACAGGTTTATTTTGGTAGGTTTTATCTGGTGAAACGTCAACGATAACGACGTTCACCACAAAGGAGGCAGGCACCTTTGTGGTGGTTTTGGCCACGGCAGAGCCGCTAGAGCCCTGCTGGCCAGCGACAGGCGGCCAAGTCGGCGTGCATGTCGTCCTTAAACGCCACACCCTCCCCTAGCAAAAGCTCACGTTGAGCATCGGGGCCGCCAAAAGCAAAACCCTCACAGATACGGCCGTCGGCAAACACCACGCGGTGACAGGGAATCTCGCCGGGGCGCGGATTGCTATGCAGGGCATACCCCACGTACCGCGCACTTCGCGCGCGACCGGCAAGCAGCGCCACCTGACCATACGTGGCGACCATTCCCTCGGGGATCTGCTCGACCACCTCGTACACCCGTTCAAAAAAGCCCTCAGACGCCATCGCTCGCTCCCTTCTCCGCATTAACAGCATAAAGAAATGATCCCTTGGGGACGGAGGAAAACGGATCATTCGCGACCTCCGTGCGGTCGATGATCCGTTTTCCTCCGTCCCCAAGGGATCATTTGTTGGCGGGTCGGTTAGTTGGCGGGCTGGAAGAAGGCTACGGCTACGGCGCCGGGGCCTACGTGGGTGCCGATGGTGGCGCCGATGGTGTGAACAGGCAGTTCGCCCTCGGCGTGGCCAGCCCACAGTGCCGCGCTGTCCTCGATATACTTCTTGAGCACCGCATCCGAAAGGCCCGTATAGCCGAGCGCCAGCGGCATGGAAAAGTCGATGCCACCCGCCTTTTCGACCTTTTGGTTCAGCAGATTGCGGCCGTTCTTGGAACCGCGCGCCTTTCCCAGCTGCACGATCAGACCGTCCTCGACAGCCACCACGGGCTTTACGTTGAGCAGCGTACCCACGGCGCCGGCCGCAGCAGACAGACGGCCGCCGCGCACCAAGTACTCCAGCGTCTCGAGCAGGCCGATAACCACCACGCGGTCGCGCACGGCCTCGACCGCCGCCGCGATCTGGGCCGCGCCCTGCCCCTCGTCCACCAAGCGCAGCGCATACTCGACCAGGACGCGCTCACCCAGGGTGACGTTATTGCTATCCACCACGTACACGTCGCCGCCCGGCGCCTCGGCGAGTGCGGTACGGGCACTCTGATTGGTGCCTGATAGCTTAGCGCCCACGGTAATAATCACAGCCTCATCGCCGGCTTCACGAACCTTGGCAATCGCCTGCGAAAACGCGTACGGGTTGACCTGGCCGGTCTTGGGCAGCTCATCGCGCTCCACGAGCATCTCGTAAAAGCGCTGGTGATCGATGTCGATGCCATCCATGTACACATCGGTGCCAAAGGTGACGGACAGCGGCAAAACGGCCAGTGCTGGGTGCTCGGCCGGCGACATATCGCTTGCGGAATCGGTAATAATGCGGACGGACATAACGAATCCTTTCTTGCGCAGGTCCCGCGCAGGGAATTTTGACAGCAATGCCCCGGCACGGTATACGCGTTTAAACGGGACGATGCAGTTGTTAATGGGAAGCAAATGCCCAGGCGGCCCTACAGCTCGCGCAAGGTGTTGAGAATCGTACGCAGCGATGCATACATCTGCTCACGCTGCTCCACGCCCATGGCCTTACCGGTGGTGTCGAGCACTTCACGAATAATGCAATCGGCCTCGTTCATGCTCTCGCCGCCCAACGTGGTCAGGCGAACCGGGGCGCGATACTTAACGGCGGCGTCGGCCGAATCGTCGACCTCGACGTAGCCGCCCTCCTCCAGATGCGCCAGCGTGCGCGAGACGGCAGCGCGAGTCACGCCTGCCATGCGGGCGAGGTCGGCGCCAGTCAGGCCGTCCTTGCTGCGCTCAAGATAGTACAGGCACATGATGTCGGAGCCCTTAAGGCCCAGCCTTGCGCCCTCAGATGTCTTAATGCGCTGAATCTCCTTGTAGAGTCCGCTGATCAGTCCGACAAAGTCCTCGAAACGTGTCTCGTCGCTCTGTTGCATGGGAGACGACCGCCTTTCGCTTGCATAATGCTAACGGGTAAACATCTTAGCCGTACCCAGCGACCGCAAGCCCCGCACGCCATATTTGTTAACTCATCAACATAAAAACCACCACAAAAGGGACAGGCACCTTTGTGGCGGTTTGGGGCATCAATAGGTTCTAGGCGCCGCTACAGCTCCACGCGGGGATTGTCGCGGGTCACAAGCGTCTTAACGACAACCGTCGCCCCCAAATACCGCTCAAGCAGCTCGGCTAAGCGATCGATCGCGGCCTGACAGTCCCCCATTCGCTCGGGCTCAACACATTCAATCGCCAGGAACGCGTCGGCCGAATCGTCGGACAGAGCCGTTCGAACGCCGTCGCGCCAGTTCCAGCAGCGGCACACGGCGCCTGCATCATCGATATAGGCCAGCTCGCCGGGAAGCGTCGGGTCATCCGCTTCCTCGCCAAGCGGCAAGAACGCATCGCCACCGTCGGTCACCTTCAAGCGAAGATCGCCCTCAATCGCATGCAAATCCTCGCCTCCCACGGGCAACGCGTAGGTCAACGACACCGTGTTGTAAATATCCACCGCGGGTGTAATGTGGCCCACCGGCTTGCCCTTGAGCACGCGCTTGAGCAGGTTCTCGATTGAACAGCGCGCGCCCTTTTTGGTCTTGAACAGACGATAGGCCTCGCGCCATGCCTTGACCGGTGCGTTCTCGCTGATGGTATCGCTGGTCAGATGACGCTCCGCATCGATATTCGCGCGATCGAGCAACGCCGCAATCGCATCCACGTCCTCTTGAGGAATCTGAGACGCGGGCTTCATACCCTCCACGACCACCACGCCGACCGCTGCCTGCGGAAACAGCTCCCAGAATGAATCCTCGGCAATAAAGCTCTTCATACATGCTCCCTTCACGATTCGCGCCCACGCGAGCGCGAAAACAAAAAGCGCCCTTACAACGGCCACCTTCAAAGTCCTACGGTGCCGTCACAAGAGCGCTTGCGCTGTCCCCATCCGGAGAAGGGGACGTTATGTCAGGCGTATTGTAACCCGAGTCATCCGCGCGAGCAAAACCACCATAAAGGTGCCTGTCCCCTTTGTGGTGGATATGGACTCACGGCGACGCTAATGGCGGAGTCCCAGCAGCCCACGGCCGCGATGACGGGCCTCGGCGGACACTTGGGCGTGCGGGCCGGCGGCTTTGACGGAATCGGGCAGGTGCGAGTACTTCTTCTCGAAGTTCTCCTCGAACATCACGGCCAGGTTGTGCGCAGCCTCGTCGTAGCGCGCGGTGCTCTGCCAGTACTGGCGCGGCACCAGGATGCCGTCGGGCACACCGTGGCACGTGGTGGGAATGTCGACGTTAAAGATATCGTCGTGCACGAACTCGCTGTCCTCGATGGTACCGTCGAGGGCGCGGGCCACCAGGGCGCGCGTGTATGCAAGCTCGATTCGATGGCCCACGCCATAACCGCCACCAATCCAGCCAGTGTTGACCAGATAGACGCGGGTGCGACCGTCGGCGATACGCTCACCGAGCATCTTAGCGTAGACCATGGGGTCGAGCGGCATAAACGGCTCTCCGAACAGCGAGGAGAACGTGGGCGTGGGCTCGGTGACGCCGACCTCGGTGCCGGGGATCTTGGCCGTAAAGCCCGTCACAAAGTGATACATGGCGGCGTCGGCCGTCAGGCGCGAGATGGGCGGCAGCACGCCAAAGGCATCACAGGTCAAAAACAGCACAACGCTCGGGGTGGTGCCCATGCCCTTGGTCCACGCGTTGGGAATGTGCTCGACGGGATAGGCCACGCGCGTGTTGTGCGTGATCGAGACATCATCATAGTTAGGCTTGCGATTCTCATCGAGCACCACGTTTTCGCAGATGGCGCCAAAGCGGACGGCGTTGAAGATCTCGGGCTCATGGAACGCGTCCAGGCCCTCGCACTTGGCATAGCAGCCTCCCTCGATGTTGAAGATGCCCATGTCGGACCAGCCGTGCTCGTCGTCGCCGATCAGCAGGCGCGTGGGGTTGGCCGAAAGCGTGGTCTTGCCCGTGCCGGAAAGGCCAAAGAACACGGCCGTCTCGTGCGTGACGGGATCCATGCTGGCCGAGCAGTGCATGGGTAGCACGTCGTCCTCGACGGGCAGTAGGTAATTCATGACGCTGAAGATGGACTTTTTGATTTCGCCGGAGTAACCGGTGCCGGCAACCAGAATCACGCGCTCCTGGAAGTTAATGACCACGGCGGCGCTGGAGTTGAGGCCCTTAATGGCGGGATCGCACTGGTAGCCCGGCGCGGCGAGCACGCAGAAGTCCGGCTCGCCGGTGCGCGCGATTTCGCGGGCGAGCGGACGGGCGAGCATTTGCTTAATGAACAGCGCCTGGCTGGCACGCTCGCAGGCGACGAGCAGGCGACGCGTATGGTTGCGGTCGGTGCCGGCCATGCCGCGGGTGACGAACACGTCGCGCTCGTTGAGGTAGTCGACGATACCGGCCTTGATGGTCTCGTAGCTCTCGATCGAAAGAGGGCGGTTGACGGCGCCCCAGGCGATCTTGTCGTGAACATCGGGGGTGTCGACGATAAAGCGGTCATTGGGGGAACGGCCGGTGCGCTCCCCCGTCTCGATCACCAGCGCGCCGTTGGATGCCATGCGACCTTCTTCGCGGCGGATAGCGTGCTCGACGAGCTCCGCGGCGGGTAGATCGACCAGCAGACGGGGCTGGTTCTCGGCGGGGTCTTCGACCAGCGTAATGCCAAAGTTGGACAGAACTTCTGCAGGGGTAACACCAGGCATGGGGCCTCCTTTAAAAACGCGACACGTGGACGCGGCGCGCACTTTACTCACGTAAAGCCCGTTGTACCCGATATGCAAAAACGTTTTTGCGGCAACGGCGAAGCGCCCGCCCAACGGTCAAAAATCGCAGGCAAGCGGCCTGGTCATTGGGGACGTTCTTAATCGACTAATCGTTGGGGACACTTATGAACAGGCAACAACCAAGGAGTGTCCCTAGATGCCGGCACTTAGGGACGTTCCCAGAGTGCCGGCTACAGTGGCAGGCCTTGGCCGAGCATGGCGATGGCGCTCATGAGGACCAGCATGCCGACGGCGTAGGGCAGCACTGCACCCAGGAGTTCGGCGTCCTTACCGCGCACGTGCACGGCGGCAAGGCCAATCGCGAGCGTTTGCGGCGAGATCATCTTGCCGGCGGCGACACCCAGGGCGTTCAGCGCAACCATCCAGTAGTCGCTCACACCCAGCGCCGAAGCGGCCTGGCTCTGAATGGGACCAAACAGCATGCCCGACGATGTGCCCGAACCGGTCACGAACGCACCGACGGCACCGATCCACGGGGCCAGAATCGGGTACAGACCACCGGCGACGGCAATGCAGAACGCACTGATCGAAGAGATCATGCCCGCATAGCCCATCACCTTGGCACAGCCCAGCACCGAAAGCATCGTGATTACCGTCGGCATCATCTGCTTCACAGTCGCGGCCAGCACCTCGCCCATCATGCGCGGCGAAGCCCCCTGAATGGCGCCGCCGATAAACGCGGCCAGGAAGATCCAAACACCCGGCGTGTTAATCCACGAAAACGTGAGCGTGCCGGGGTTCTCGCCGCAATACACCTGCACGCGACTCGCAAAGGGCGCAAGCGCGGCATGCACGGCGGGCACCAGGTTGGACGTACCCAACAGCAGTACAAAAATCAGGATGAAACACGACCAGGCAGAAAGCGCCGACTTAGCGGTGAGCTGCTCACCGGCCTCGATATTCATGTGAAAGCGCGCGTCCAGGTGACCGGACTTCTCGGCGCGCATGGCAAGCGCGGCGGTCAGCGCGAGCGACACGATGGAGCCCACGACCACGGCAAGCTCGGGGCCCACAAACATAGCGACGACCAGGGCAGCGCCGACAAAGGACGCGCCAGAGAGCAGCGCGATACCGGCCACGCCGTGCAGGCGCTCGCCTACGCTCGCAACATCGCCTTGATCGTCGGTCACGCGGCCCGCAACCAACACGATGAGCAGCGGCATCACCACAAAGAACGGTGCGAGCTGCACCAGCTGAACGGTCGCCAGGTGCAGGGAATCCAGACCCACCAGGTCGGCAACGGACACCGTGGGGATGCCGATGGAGCCGTAGGGCGTGGGCACGCCGTTGGCCAGCAGGCAGATCAGCACGGCAGGCACGGCCTCAAAACCAAGGCCCGCGAGCATGCCGGCGGGAATGGCGACAGCGGTACCAAAGCCAGCCATGCCCTCCATAAAGCCGCCGAAGCACCACGCCACGAGCAGCGCCAGCAGACGGCGATCGCTGCTGATGGAGGTGATCATGCTGCCGATCACGTCCATGGCGCCCGTGCGAACGCAGAGGTTATACGTAAAGACGGCGGCGATAATCACCAACACGATGGGCCACAGCGCCATCAAAAAGCCCTCGAGCGAGGCCGTGGCTATCTGCGCCACCGGCAAATGCCACCACGCAAAGGCGAGCACGCACGAAAGAACAAACGAACCAATCGCGGCTTTCCAGGCCGGCCATTTAAAGCACAGCAGCATCACGACAAGCCAGATGATAGGCACAAGAGCCAGCAAAAATGCGGCGACGTCCATGGGTAAAAGCTCCTTGGTACCGCGAGGGCGGCATCGGGGGTGTCATAAAACTTGAACAGGATACCGCACGCTTACCGACAATTTTCTGCCGCCTGCCGAAATATTGAACAATCCGTTCAAAAACACGAGCAAACACCGCCGCGTCTATACTAGAGCGCAGCAATAGAAAGGACTCCGCCTTGAGCATCACGCCCCTCGATAGCATCCGCCGCGCCATCGCCCGCCGCAACGGCGTCACCGACCCCACCGTATCGGGCGGGGCGCACGGGCAGGGCGGACGCATCGAGAACGGCCTGTTCCCCGCATCGCACACCGCCGAGGAGCTCGCACGAATCCAAGAGCTAAGCCAGCGTAACGCCGGCGGTCCCGACAGCAACCAGGCCACACGCCGTCGCCGCGAGCGCGATCGCCAGCCCGGCCCCATCCACCGCATGGTCAATGCCTGGTGGAACCGCCTGCTCGGAGCCGTCTACGGCGGCGGCTTCTCCACGCAAGAAGCCGAGTACGAAGATCATGCCACCCGTCGCGACTACCTTTGGAATACCCTGGGCACCGCCGTATGGGGCATGGCGTTTCCTCTGCTCACCATCGTGTCCACGCAGCTCGTGGGCGCCGAGGAAGCCGGCAAGTTCTCCATTGCGTTTGTCACCGGCACGCTCATCATGATCGCGTGCAACTACGGCGTGCGCAATTTTCAGGTCTCGGACATCGACGAGAAGGCGTCCTTTGCCTCCTACCAGCTCAACCGCTGGCTTTGCGGAGCATTCGCGCTGGCCTGCGGCCTTGCATACAGCAGTGCCCGCGGCTACGACGCGCAGATGGCAACGATCAGCCTGGGCGTCTACCTGTATAAGGTGATCGACGGCGTGGCGGACGTGTACGAGGGCCGCCTGCAGCAGGCCGATAAACTCTACCTGGCCGGCATGAGCCAAACGCTGCGCTCCGTCGGCGTCATCGCGGTCTTTAGCGTGGCGCTGTTCCTTACGCGCAGCATGCCCATCGCGGCCATGGCCATGGGTGTCACCGCCATCGTCTCGCTCGTGCTGGTCACCGCGCCGCTGGCCCTGCTCGAAACCGAAAAATCGCGTCGCGTGAGTCTGCGCGAGGTCGGCCACCTGTTTGTCCAGTGCGCCCCGCTCTTTGGCGCACTGTTCCTGTTCAACCTCATCGAGAGCATGCCCAAGTTTGTGATGGAAGGCACGCTGGCCTACAAATATCAGCTGTACTTTAATGCCCTGTTCTTTCCGGCGCAGGCTATTTTGCTGAGCATTGGATTTGTCTATAAACCGCAGCTTTTGCGTCTGTCGAGCATTTGGGCGAACCCGCGCAAACGCCGCCGTTTTGACTTAATTATTGTCGCCGTCATGGCGCTGATCGTGGTCATCACCGGCGCATGCGCCGCGTTTATGGAAGGCCCTGGCATCCCCATCATGAGCTTTATGTACGGCCTCAGCTTTGAGCGCTACCGCACATTGGCGCTGCTGATGGTCGTCGCCGGCGGCGTAACCGCGGCCATCGATTTTATCTACGCCATTATCACGGTGCTGCGCCACGCCGGCGACGTCACCAAGATTTACCTCATCTGCTTTGCCGTGAGCGTGGTGCTCCCGGTGATCCTGATCAACCTGCTGGGCCTGATGGGCGCCGTCGTGAGTTACCTGGCTATCATGGCCCTGCTGCTGGTGCTGCTGATTGTCGAGTACGCCCACATCCGCCAACGCATCGAACGCGACCGCAACCCATACGGCGCCTAATTAGCTGCCCCCGGTCACCGGAATTTGCGATGGAATCACCCCGGCTGGGGTCTCGTTGCGGACAATATGCATCACGCAAAACTAAGTGAGTAGACTTTTACCGAATCCCCGACCACACCGACAAAGCACAAGTCTGTGACCTGCGGTTTTATTGAGGCGAACATGTTGAGTGCTCGGCATTTCCAAAAAAGTCTACTCACTTAGCCAGCGGGCGGCCAAATGATTATTTAATCCCCGTCCCAGAAAAATCAATTAGCGGGCAGAAGGGCAAAAGTAGTCAAAAAGGCCCCGTCCCAAATTAGCTACCCTTTGCAGCGATTATTCGCCCGGGTTGATGTTCGCATAAAACTCCGCCCCGTCGTCCAGGCGCAGGATGCCCACGCGGCCGAACTCGGAACCGGTGGCCGCCGCACAGTCGATATCGATGCGATCGGGCACGCC
>CABSNH010000032.1 GCA_902478985.1 uncultured Collinsella sp. | reverse complement strand
CAAACAAACCTCAACCGCACAAGGCGCACATGGATCAGATTTACGACAACAGGTATTATTCCGCCGGTTCGCGCGAGCCGTCGCCTCGCCTCGCACCTACCGTGCAGCTCGGCGGGTCCGACTACGCCGGCGCCGATCGACGCGCACAGCGTCCGACAAGTGCCTCACACCCCCGTGCTCAAATGAATATGCCGACGGACTGCCCGTCACGTTCGGCGCGCCCGACGCATGCTTCGCGTACGCAGCGCCCCTCGGCTCAAACGCACGAAAAGGCGACCAGGCCCTCGAGCCGTCTTTCGGGCTCGGACTTCATGCACTACGCCAACGACAACGCGGTGGTCAAGGCGATCTACGACTTTACCCATGGACCCCAGCGCGGGCTGTTTATTGGCATTGTCGTCGTTCTGGTACTCGTGAGCCTGTACTTTCCCGTGCGCGACCTCTACGTCGCCAAACGCTCGAACGATATTTTGGCCAAGCAAGTAGAGATCCGTCAGCAGTACAACGACGAGCTGCAGAAAAGCGTCGACAAACTGCTCTCGGAGGAGGGCATTAAAGACGCGGCGACCGAGGACCTGGGCCTGGTGATGCCCGGCGAGACCAAGATTGACGTGCTAGGCCTGGACGACGATTCGGACGCGTCGTCGAGCAAAAAGTCCTCGAACGCCAAGAAGGCCAGCGAAGTGGCCAAAGAGATCGAAGAGGTCGGCAAGGACGCGCCGTGGTACATCCAGGCGCTCGACATACTGTTTGGGTTTAACGGTGTCGAGGGCCAGACGGTCGTGTCCAGCGGCAAATAGCGCCCGGAGGGGAGCCCGCAATGGCAGATTGCAAACGATATAAGGTGGCGGCGATCGACCTGGGAACGGTGTCGTCGCGCCTAGTGTTGGCCCAGGTCGAGGGCGGGGCGATCGTGGAATCGTCCAAGCATACCGAGATTACCGACTTGGGCGAGGGCGTGGATGCGACGGGACGCTTTTGCGAGGCGGCCGTTGAGCGCGTGCTCGCTGCGTGCCGAATGTTTGTGGACGAGGCCCGTGCCTTTGGGGCCGCGTGCATCTGCACCACGTGCACGAGTGCCGCGCGTGATGCGTCCAATGCCGCGCTACTGCTGGACGGCCTGCGCGAGCTGGGGCTCGAGCCGCAGGTGATTCCGGGCGAGGTCGAGGCGCGCCTGACGTTTTTTGGCGTGGCACACGACTTTGCGGGCGAGCGCATCATCGTTGCCGATTCGGGCGGCGGATCCACGGAGCTCGCGACGGGCGTCTATGCACCGGAGCGCGGCATCTTCGCTCTGGAGGGAACGCGCTCGCTGGATATCGGTTGCCGCCGCGTGACCGAGCGGTTTTTCTCGGCGCTGCCGCCGTCAACGGACGAGCTTGCGGCTGCTGCCGGCTGGGCAAACGAGCAGTTTGCGGGCTATTTTGAGAGCCTGCCTGTCGACTTTGAGCGCGCCGAGCGCCTGGTGGCGGTGGGTGGTACCGTCACTACGCTCGTGGCACTCGTCCACGAACTGGAGCCGTATGATTCGAGCTTTGTGCACCTGCGCGAGCTTTCGCTGGAGCAGGTTTCGGCCGCTATCGAGCGCATGTCCGCGCTGGATGTTGTGGGCATCGCCGCGTTACCGGGCGTGCAACCCAAGCGCGCGGGCGTGATCTTGGCAGGCGCCGTGGTGATTCGAGAGCTCATGCGATCCGGCGGCTACGACACGCTCACCGTAAGCGAGAACAGCCTGCTCGCCGGCATGGCCGCCACCATCAACGAGGTTCTCGACGACGTGACCCCCACCATCGCCTGGACCCCCGGCCTCAGCGCCTTCCAAGAGTAGGCTTTTTGGGATGGGGCTTTTTAGCCGCATCGCCCACTCGAGACTTTCCGCGAGTGAGTTTTCTGGGACGTGTCTCTATAGTTTTGCCAACCGCGTGCTTCGCGCCATTTCGGTATGACGCATTCGGACGCCCGGCGTTCCGCTTCCCCTTCGGCTGATCCCGCCGCCCGCCAGGCCGCGCACGTCGACCATTGGGACACGAGACGAAGGCGGGTTAAACTGAAAGGACTGACCCCAGAGGAGTTCCGGAGCCAGTCCTTCGCGGCGCAGTCTTTATTTAAGCCGTCCAAGTTTTGGGGTGCAGTTCACCATGCGTGCCTCCGTTTCTCGGGATCGGAATCCCGGGTCGCGAGACTTACACAGACAATTTTAGAAACCTCCGTCGATCTGACCGCCGGACTCCGTAATGATGTCTTCATTACCGAATTCGACAACTTCCATAGCAGGCGCATCGTACTGATTCTCAGACATTTTCAGGCCTCCTTTCCTCCTGTAATTTTGCAATGCGATTTTAGTCTAATTCTATGACGACTGGCGGTCAACAAGGGTGCTGACATGCGTAAATCCCCACATATGCTGTACCTATGGTAACTTTTATCGGATTCGTGAACGATGGCTTTCAGCCTGGGGTCATGTGGCATATTCCGTTGTGCTTGCCAGTACCATCCCCACCAGATGGGGGTAATATGCCTGCTATAGGTTGTTCCGATATGCTGACGTGGCGGTTACCATAGGGATTCCCGCTGCCATTGCGGGCTATCTGAGTAGACTGGAAAGACGACGACATTGCTTGAAAGTACCGTTTGCCAAATCATCCGTTCGGCGTTCTCCGAAGACGGGTCGCTAAAGTTGCCGGAAGGCCTTGAGCCTTCGGTTGTGTATGCCGAGCTGCAGGCCCAAGCTATCCCCGGGTTTGCGTTGTTGCCGGGTGGGCTGCTTGACGCCTGTGCCGACAACGCGCTTGCCGCCGCCTGGCTCAACCACGATCTAGGTCGTCGTGCCTTGTTTGGGCATTTGCTTGACGTGCAGGATGAGGTGCTTTCCGTTTTGGAGGCAAAGGGTATCCCGACCGTCATCCTCAAAGGCGCGGCGGCGGGTATGCTGTATCCTGATCCGGGCTTGCGCTCCTATGGTGACATCGACTTCATGGTGTCTCCTGCCGATTTTAAACGCGCCCGCGCTGCGTTGGTGGCCGCAGGTTTTGAGGACAAGGATGACGACGGCGTTTGCGATCATCACGTAGGGTTGGACAAGGACGGCGTGCACTTGGAGCTTCATTGGGAGCCAAACGGCATTCCCCAGGGCACACCTGGTTTGAAGGCCCTGTTCCAGGAGGCGCTCGGACACACGGAAGCAGCTTGCGTGCAGGGGCACAGTTTCCCCGTGTTCCCTCCCATGGTCAACGGCGTCGTTTTGCTGCTTCATGCGCGCAAGCACCTGGCGCTCGGGGGTTTGGGCTTCCGCCAGGTGATTGACTGGATGCTGTTTGCGAAGGCATATCTCGCCCATGATGGCTGGACGGAGTTTTCCGAGCTTTTGGGCGATGAACGCGTCGAGCGCACGGCAACGTGCCTCACGCGTTTCTGCCAGATATACCTGGGCCTTCCCGAGGAGGGCTTCGAATGGTGCGCCGAGGTGGAGCCCGCTGTTTGCGCCGACCTGCTCGAGCATGTGATGCTGCTGGGTAATTTCGGTAAGAAGATCAAGGGCAAGACCGGTGCTACAGCGCTATCGGGAATCCGAGGCCCCGTCGGCTTTTTCAGGTATCTCCAAAGAGGCGGCGTATGCAACTGGAAGGCCGCGCGCAAGCATGCACTGCTGCGTCCTTTCGCCTGGGTGTACCAAGCGGGGCGGTGCGTTCGCGTGGTTTTGACGCGCAAGGACATCGCGGGTAGCGTGCGTTTCGATATGGAGGAAACCGCCCGGCGCCGCAACCTCGGTTCGGAGATGGGGCTGTATGATCGCTGATAACGAAGCGGTTCCCGTAACCAAAAGTACATTCAGGGAAGTGCTCGCCCGCGACGGTGTGCTCGTGTACCGCACGCGCGGCGTGTCCATGGAGCCTATGCTGCGGCAGGGTCGCGACCTTGTGACCATCAGGGCGGCGAAGCCCGGCGAGCGTTTCCGCGAAAACGATGTGGTGCTGTATTACCAGGCGGTTGGTAGGTATGTGCTGCATCGCATTGTGGGGGTGGGCCCCGCGGGCTACGTTATCCTTGGCGACAATTGCGTCACCTATGAACGCGATGTCCCGTTCAAAGACGTGCTCGGCGTCCTGGTCTCGTTCGTGCGCGATGGCAAGATGTGCTCGGTCGACGATCCCGATTACCTTGCTTATGTAAGCAAGCTGCGCCGGGGCGAACGCTGCCGTATCGCAAGGCGTCGGCTGGCCATGCGGGCAAAACGGACGCTCAAGCGCGCGTTTCCCAGACTATCAAGACGTTGGAATCAGCGGAAGCGAGGAAGGGGTAGGTTATGACGCAAAGCGAAGGCAGCGAGCGTCTTTTGAGGTTTAGGCTCGCGGGCGTTCCGGTGCAGGTGGCTTCTCGTTTCGGCTTGCTCGAACGGGTTGGCGAGCCGTATCTCGAGGAGCACGCGGACGATGAGCCCTTGTTTACCATAAAGGCTAGCGATGACGATCTGGCATTCGATAGGGCGATGGCTCCAGAATACTCCGACCCCTGCGTTGAGCTTTGCACCGTGCACCGGCTGATCGCCGAGAAGGTTGCTCCGCTGCGCCGCGTGGTGTTCCATTCTTGCGTGGTCGAGTATGAGGGACTCGCATTCGCCTTCACCGCACGCAGCGGCACCGGCAAGTCAACGCACGCGCGGCTATGGATGCGATACCTTGGCGACCGGGGGGGGGTGAAGATCCTCTGCGGGGACAAGCCGTTCCTATACGTCCCCGAGTGTGGGGAACCCATGGTCTACGGATGCCCGTGGACGGGCAAGGAAGGTTGGGGCTATAACGGGCACGCCCCGCTTGCCGGCATCTGCGTGCTTCGCCAGGCGCCAACTTGCTCCATCGAGCGCTTGGCCCCAGCCAATGCCTCGGAAACCATCGTGAGGCAATGCTATATACCGCGCAAAAGCCCTATTGGCGCATTGACGGTCTTGAGATGCATCGATCGGGTGCTCGCCGAAGTGCCTGTGTGGGCAATGGGGTGCGATATATCGGAAACCGCTGTCAAAACCTCGTTCGAGGCCATGACCGGGCAGTCATATGCAAAGGTTGTTCGCAAGCAATAGGGAAACGGCATGAAGAGAGTTAGCCATGAACATCAAGAAAGGCTTCGTTATCCAGGAAGTAGGCGGTCAATGGGTTGCCGTCGCAACGGGGGCGGCGGCTGCGGAGTTCAGCGGCATCGTGAAGCTTAACGACACCGCCGCGATCGTATGGCGCGGTATCGAGGAGGGTTTGTCGCGCGACCAGATTGTTGCGCGCGTGGTTGAATCGTACGATGTGGACGAGCCGCGCGCGGCTGCCGATGTCGACACCTTCCTGCAGACGCTTGTGAAGGCGGGGATCGCCTCGGAGTAGGCTACGCCTTTCGGGCGGTAGAGATGCGCCGATTCGGAGGGGCAAACGGCAAAGTGCCCCTTGGTGCGCGGCGCCCGACCCTGTGTCCTTAATCGCGAAGGGCGCTTCGACTGCGGGATCGGGGCCCCTTCACATCGTGTTTCCCGCAAGGAGGCCAGTCTCGTGGATTCCGGTTCCAAGCTGCATGCCGTTCTCTGGATGATTCGCGTTTTAGGGAACCGTCTCTGGATGGTTGCCGCCCTTGTCGGACTTGAAGTGGTCATCGCCGGTGGCGGTGTTTACACCGCATGGGTGATGCGCGACCTGGTCAATGCTGCGGTTGGTGGCGCTTCTGATGCGCTTCGCCTCAGCGTTGTCGTGTTCGCGGCCGTTTCGGCTGCGTTGATCGCGCTGCAGGCGCTGTATCGCTTTCTGCAGGAACGTGCGCGCACGATGTTCCAGAATATCCTTAGGCTAAGATTCCTCGACAAAGTGTTGCATGCCGAGCTTTCCAGCGTGCAGGCTGTCCACACCGGCGAATGGATGAGCCGCCTGACCGACGATGCGCGTATCGTGGCATCCAACGCCACTACGGTTGTGCCTTCTGCGGCGGGTATGCTTGCCCGGCTTGTCGGAGCGCTTGCGCTGCTTGTTGTCATGGTCCCTCAAATCGCTTGGATGCTCATTCCCGCGGGAATCGTGCTCGCTGGGTTCACGTTGGGCTTTCGTCGCGTGCTCAAACGCCTTCACAAGCGCATCCGCGAAACCGATGGATGCGCACGTTCCCATCTTATCGAGTGCCTTAACAGCCTGCTTGTCGTGAAAAGCTTCCAGAGGGAAGATTTCGCCGAGCGCGGCGCTGCTGCGCTGTTGGAAGACTATCGGGCTGCATGCATGCGGCGTATTCGATTCTCCAATTTGTGCAACATCGGATTTGGATTGGCCATGAGCGGCGCGTATCTGGTGGCTGCCGCCTATTGTGCATATGGGATCCTCGGAGGCTCGGTGAGCTACGGTACGTTCGTGGCGGCGTTGCAGCTTGTCGGTCAGGTGCAGGGCCCGTTGGCTAACATCTCGGGTTGCATTCCGCGGTATTTCGCTATGACGGCCAGTGCCGAGCGTCTGATGGATGCCGAAGCGCTGCCTTATGATGGCGTTGCCGATTCGGAGGAGGGACCAGCAGCGGACACGACTGGTTTTGCCGGCCTGGAGCTGCGTGGGGTGTCATGCCGATACGGCTCCGAGGCACCCAATGTCGCCGACGCCTGCGGCCCGCGGGCGATTCGTTGTCCCGACATGAACATCGGGCGAGGCGAGTTCGTTGCGTTCACCGGTCCGAGCGGCTGCGGAAAGTCAACCACGCTGAAGGCGATGATGGCGTTTTGCCCTTGCGAAACGGGTGAGTGCTGCGTGCTGCTTGCGGACGGGTCCCGCCAGCCTCTGACGGCGCGCTGGCGTTCCCTTTTCTCCTATGTGCCCCAAGGTAACCACCTTATGGGCGGTACGGTGCGCGAAGCGGTCGCCTTCGGCGATACGGAAGGAGCTTCCTGCGATTTGCGCATGTGGGATGCGTTGCGTATCGCATGCGCCGATTTTGTGCGGGAGATGCCCGAGGGGCTTGATTCGCAGTTGGGCGAAAGCGGTGGCGGCTTATCGGAGGGTCAGGTTCAGCGCCTGGCTATAGCCCGTGCGGTTTTCAGCAACAGGCCAGTGCTTCTATTGGACGAGGCGACCTGTTCGCTAGACCCCGATACGGAACGGCGCGTTCTGCAGAACCTGAGCGCTTTGACGGACAAGACCGTTATCGCGGTAACCCATCGTCCTGCAGCGCTTGAAGTGTGCGACAAGCGCATCGAGCTTTCCGAATGACATTCGGCTTTGGCGTTGCGATGGCCCGCGTTCATCCCGTGCCGCAAAAGGCTCCTCTTCTGACTGCTGGACTCTCGGATAAGGCAGATGTATGGGGCTGTCGCATGGTGTAAAACCGCCCCTAACTAGACAAGTCGGCTGATGGCGAGGGGGGCGAACTCGAGCCCCACCGGCATCGACGCAGGAAAGCATTGCGTTTCATTTCGACTTCGCCGACGCCACAGACCTCGCAGAACACGAACGACTGCTCATGGAGGAGCTGTGCCGAACGCAGAGCGCGCTCGCCAAGGCGAAGGATGATATAAGGCCATATGCACATTTCCCTTGGAAAATGTGCGAGACAACCACGTTTTCCCATCGAAAAATGTGTTAGATAACCACGTTTTTCCATCGAAAAATGTGGGAGTATCAACCTAAGCTGCGGTGAAATAGTTCCTAAATAGGCTGGTAAACTGCCAAAACAGGAACTATTCCACCGCAGCTCACCATCCATATCGGCGCCCAAAAGAAACGAGCCCGCATCCCTGGGGGACACGGGCTCGTAAACAATACGTGGTAGGGGTGGTGGGACTCGAACCCACAATCCTTGCGGCGAGAGATTTTAAGTCTCTTTACCGCTCATATAGCCGTTTGCTACCGTTCGCCAACGTCTCTATAAAATAGCAGGTACATCGCTTATCGCTCTATCACCTTATGGCTATAATAGTCATGGTTTGTCATTGTTTCAATGAGATTCGGTACCGAGTGAGGTATCAATGGTACCGAGGTGGAGGCTTCTCATGAGGACGTACACGGCTGCATATGTGCAGAAGCGCAAGGACAGCGATGCATTTCGCGCGTTTGTTGACTTCTATGAGGAGGACGGCAAGAGGCACAAGAAGTCCAAGACGCTCAAGGCCAAGACCAAGCGTGAGGCGAACCGAGAGGCCGAGGACTGGCTCAGGGAGCTTGAGCGTCAAGAGTTGGAAAGCGATGAAACCCCAGAGGCCGTCAAAGCTGCCAACATGCTTGTTCCGGATTATGTTGAATCCTTCATCGATATTTGGGAACAGGGAAAGTTGATTGAACCGTCAACCGTGAAGGGCTATCGATCCACGGCTAAGTACATCCGTTACGGCTACCCCAAGGGCAATGTGAAGGGCTTCGCAAAGGTCAAGGTTAAAGACCTCAAGAAAAAGCAGGTCGAGGAGTGGAGCGCAGGTCTTACCGCAAGCGGCCTAACCTATTCGCCCGTCAAGAAAGCCCTTGGGCTGCTCAAGCAGGTTATGACCCAAGCCGTCTATAACGAGGTGATAGTCGTCAATCCCTGCAACGGGGTCAAGCCTCCCAAGAAGTCCAAGAAGAACGAGGGCATCAACGCCCTGACCGCCAAAGGACTCCGCGATACGCTCAGCATCCTTGCATCGCTAGAGCAGACTCCCGTAACAGTCGGTGCTCGCATTGCACTGTTCACTGGCATGCGAGAGGGCGAGATTTGCGGACTCAAGTGGAAAGACGTCGACCTTGAAAACAAAACTCTATGGGTTAGGGGCGCAATTGGTCGAGCTGTCGGCGGAACTTATGAGAAGAACGCCAAGACGGATAGGGTCAGGGATATTTGTCTCCCCGAGAGCCTCGTTGACATCCTCAAGGACTGGCTCAAGGTTCAGCAAGAGGAGTTCAGCGAGTTCGGGCGCACTGTCGGCGCGGGTGATTACGTTCTCGGTAATTTGGACGGATACCTCAGTCCCGACACGCTGAGCAAGGGTTGGAGTGCAATCTCTAAGGTAGTCGGAGTTAGGGGGACGGAAGGCCGCATACCTACGTTTCACGATTTGCGCCATACGTGGGCGACGCGCTATCTTGCCGAGGGCGGGGACGTCAAGACCGCCTCAAGCGTCCTGGGGCACGCAAACGCCGCCATTACGCTCAACACGTATGCGAGCGCCGACCCCGATGCAAAGCGCCGCAGCGCACTTCTTACGGAGACAATCGCGAGCGGTCGAGTTGCGCCCAAGAGCAACATCCTAGAGCTGACGGGCACGGACAACTAAGGGCGCTTTCTCTCTCAAGTCGATAAGGCAAATGTGAAGGTCGTGAGGAGCCGATTGCTTCTCGCGGCCTGATTTTTTAGGGCGGTTTTGCTGGGTGTGAAATACGCTTTATGGCGTTTAACTGCGGAAACGATACGTGCTGCTAGTTTCCTCACTGGTGTTAGTCTTTCCTCACGTGAAGCTTCACAACCGCATACAAACGGGCTGAGCGCCCATGACCGAAAGGTGGCCCAATGGCTAAGCAGAAAACGAGGAAACCCATTCGTCCCATCACTGAGGAGAACATCAACGACCCCGCGACCATCGAGGAGTTCGCCGCATATCTGCGGTTGAGCTACAGCACTGTCTATCGCATGGTGCGCGATGGGCAGCTCAGGGCAGTTCGTATCCGCGAGCAGTGGCGTATCAACGTCCCCGAGTCGCTAAAGATGCTTGGATACTAAGGCGGCGCTCATGGCAAACAACACGAGGGCAGTCGTTGAACTGTCGCGGGGAGCCGACCCGCTAGAGGCCGCGAAAGTCGGCTGTCTCAACGGCGCGACCCTATGCAATGCCGACATTTACGGCATGGGGACGTTCGGGCTTGGCATGGAGCGCGAACAGGCGCTCCTGTCTGCCGAGGACGTTGGCGGGGACTGCATCCTGCGCATTGCCGCGCCCGACGGCGGGCGTGAGCTTGAGGTCCGCTGCTCTGACTGGCTTGCCGACAGGATCGAACTCATGGACGCCGAACTCAAGCGGCGCAGGAAACTTGAGAGAAAGGCGGCAGACCCCATGAGGTTTGCTTCTCGGGAGGCATATGGCGAGTAAAGACCGTGAGGGCGTGGAGGAGTACACAAGGCTCCATGTTGGCGGTCTGAGAGTGCTCGCAAGCATAAGCGTTCAGGCTGCGGTTTTCTGCTGCCTTATCCGCTACCAAGGCAAGGACAGCGGGTCGGGCTGGATGTCGTATAGGGTTCCCCCAGACGTCGATGACCGCTATGTGGTCTGCATGCCAGCCAGCAAAATTGCTCAAGAGCTTGGCATCGGCGTGGACAGCGTCTATCAAGCTCTCCAACGGCTCAAGAAGAGGACGGTAAAGATAGCCTGCGACAACGAGGAGGGCTATGAGGAAAGGCCGTTGATTGAGACTGTTGAGGGCGAGAGCGGCAAGCGCGGCTTAGCTGCCGTCTACATAGTCCATGCGCTGAACGCGCCGCTCTCGGAAACAAACCTGTTCATCCCGGAGCTGTCAGCCGAGCAGGAGTCTGTAACACCTAATGCTGATGCTATAGCAAAGAATGCTGATGCTTTAGCAAAGAATGCTGATGCTTTAGCAAAGGAATGCTATTCGGATAGCATCAGCTTAATTAATAGTACTTATAGAACTGATAGTACTTATAAGACAACTGATATGCGCGATTCTGGTTTCGGTTCTGGTGAACAAGCTTTGTATGAGGTCGATCGAAGGACGTTCCATGCCGAGTGTCCTCAATGCGGGTCGAGGGTCGCTGCGAAGTTCAACGATGACGGCAGGGCGAGCGGCTACTGTTCGATATGCAAGGGAGAGGTGGCCGTGTCACTGCCCGTTGACAGGACAGTAGGCAAAAACGAGGACGGCAACTACGTCCTCAAGGAGAAGGGGGCTATCGAGCGACCGTCCGATTCTAGAGTTCATGGAGAATAAGCAATGAGAAAGACTGACCAGATGACGCTTGCCGTCAACGCCGCCCTCACTGTCGAGGAGTACGGCAGGGAGGCGCTTGAGGCGGGGACCGTGGCCTACGCCGGGGACGGCGCTGTCGTGTACGAACCCCGAGACTCGGGGGTCTACGACCTGACGACCGAGAGCGGCAGGAGGGCATGGAAGGCCAACGCCCCCGAGGGCGTGACGAGGACCATTATCGAGGACGGCGAGCCGTGGTCCGATTCGGTCGTGGGCATGTTCTCCGAACGGCTCGCGGACTGGATGGAAGGACGGGGCGCGACCCTCTAGAAAGGCGCGGCGCGGGAGGTAGGGCCGCGCCGACAGCGCCCCCCTGCTCAGGGCAGACAATGCTGTCTGAATAGTAACATATTTTTAAGTACCTTTGCGGCTGAGGGGGTTAGTATATAACTGCCCAGCGTGACGTGTCAGACACGACAGGCGCATATGCGATGACCTGCGAATATGCCGTCTAAAGCTCTCAGATGCCCTTTTTTAGTTTTAAGGCGGTTGCAGTGCCTAAGTTACTCACACCAGATGCCAGACAGCCCGTAACGGCTGTTCTGTGGCCTCTCAGGGGCATTTCCGTATAGCCGACCGATTAGCTCTTGGGGTGATTCCGATACTGAGGCGGGGAGAGATTAGCCCGACGCTGGCGCAGTTCAGGCTCTACTGGTTCGTGGCGCTCGACATGGAGCGGCAGAAGGCGCGGCGAAAGATAGACCTCATGCGCCCCGAGGGGGACCCGAGGAGGGAGAGGGCGCTCTACTGCATGGAGAGGCAGGAGGAGGTGCTGGACCGCGCGTACGCCGACATGCGCGAGATGGCCCCGACAGTGGGCGAGAGGGCGGTCGAGGTCATAACGGCCCACTACCTAGAGGGCGAGGACTGGCATGACCTGAGCGCGAGGATCGGCATAGCCTACGACAAGTGCAAGAAGATAGCGTACAGGGCGTTCAGGGAATACGACGCCGCGACATAGAGAAGGCCGCAGGGGAGCGAACCCTTGCGGCCTTTTTGTTTTCGTTCTCCGGGCGCGGTTTATAGCCTGCGCCCTGCTTTCTAGTTCCTGACCGAGTACCGCTTGCCGCAGTGGTTGCAAAGGTACTCGCGCTTTCCCTTCTTGCCCATCACGGCACCGACCACCATGCCCTCAAGACCGAACGCCTCAGCGCCTATGAGCGCCTTTCCCGCGCTTGTGGACTTCGACGTGTTGTTCAGGAGCGTGACGTCGGTCGAGTCGCACTTGGGACAGCGGAGTCCTGCCTTGCGCTGGGCCTTCTTCACCTTTTCGGGGGTCGTGTCGAGCGCTGCGCGGTTGAGCTCTGCGTTCGGGTGTGCAGAGGCGTAGCCCTTTTCGGCGCTTGACCCAAGGGGCTGGGGCGTTCCGTTCTTACGGCGGTCTCGTTCGTATTTCACTTCTCTGTGAATCTTACTGATTGTCTCGTCTACCTTCTCACCGGATTGTGCGGTGAGCGCGTACAGGCTGTTAAGCTCTGTCACCGTCATGCCGTTAGGCCTTCTGGCGTTGTAGACGAGAAGCAGGTCGTTTAGCTCCTTGCTACGGGGCATCCGATACGGAGCAGGGTCGGTTGTCTGCTTCGGCTTCGTCTCCGAAGTGTTATCCGTTGTCCTTTTATTTTGGAATGGCAACGTGAAGAAGTCGACGGCTACAACAACTATGAACAAAGAGCTGGCAAGCCCAACTGGGTCGTTCAACATAGTGAGTACCGTTACGTGGTGTGCAAAGACGTACCAGCAAGCTGGGAAAACCAGCACCCAGAGAATCGGTCTAATCTTATCCATCATGCTGAACTCCTGTTCGCAATCGATCCGGTAACGGATTTGGTCGCCATTGGGCACTTCAACGCGCTGCTACTGTGCCCAATGCGTCCGACAAGCCTTTTTGTTTTCGTGCGTCCCCGAGGGGCTTAGTAGCGCCCATGCCGGGGCGCTGGCACCTGTCCGGTGGGGTCGGGCGCTGCCCGCCTACTTTGCGAGTAGGAACCTGAGTACGACAATCGGGAGAATGACCGGGGCGAGGACAATCCCGAGCAGGTAAATCCAAAGCGTGCCCTTCATGGCTATCGACCTTCCTCTCCTGTTGCGATAGCGGCTGACTCGATTCTAGCCCTCATTGGACGTGAATGGGACGTGTTCGCCCCGCCTCTCCATGCCGCTCAGCTCCATCTGCTCATTTGCGTACACGGCTATGAGTTCGCGGCGGTGCGCGTTGCACCTGCGGTATGCATTGCGGATGCCGTTGAGCCGTACCGTGTTGAGCGCCAGATGCTCAGCCCATCCAACGAGGTCCCGCCTGTCCTCGGGGCTTAGCTCGTGGTAGCTGCCCAGCAGTTTGCGTTCGTCCTCAGTCGGTGGGGTCCTCTTGTTGCGTCTCTTGCTCATGCCCAGTCCTTTCACTCGATTTGGGGCGTAAAGGCGATTTCTGAGCTGATTCGGTACCAGATTTGGTACCAACGGTACCGAGAGTGTGGCTGAAACCAAAAACAGCCCAGAGCGATTAGATGCTCTGAGCTGCTATTTTGTCATATGGTAGGGGCGGTGGGACTCGAACCCACAATCCTTGCGGCGAGAGATTTTAAGT
>CABSNH010000031.1 GCA_902478985.1 uncultured Collinsella sp. | reverse complement strand
CGGTCTCGAGTAACGGTGACCGGAGAGCTCGAGCGTGTCTCAACACCGGTGAGGACGGCATCGGGATGGTCGTAGCCACGCAGTTTTTTGCCGAGTAAGGGAATTCCCAGACGAAGCGACTCGATGATATGTTGCGGCAATGACTCATCGATTGCTGTCCAAGTCACGCCGAGCGGATAGGTGGGCTTTACCTTGCCGCATGTCGTGCTGGCGCGTTCTGCAAGGAAATCGCCGACGAGCTGTGCCGGTGCGTTCCAGTTGGAGCCGCCAAGGCGATAGGCAGCCCGCTCGCAAATGCGCTGGAGTTCTACGCCTGCAAGAGGATCGTCGCTGGGGAGATCGTCGGGCGTGACGTTAACGAGGAGAGCGGCGTTTGCGTTGCGGCCGGCGCGGGCGTTGAGACTGGCGCCGTTGACGCACAAATGGCCGGGCTCTGAAGAGGCTGCGACAACCTGTCCGCCAGGACACATGCAGAATGAGAATACGCTGCGGCCGTTGGGAAGATGGGCAACGAGCTTATAGGGGGCTGCTCCGAGCGCGGGATGACCCGCTGCGGGGCCATATTGCGCCCGATCGATATCACGCTGCGGGTGTTCGATGCGAACGCCCATGGCAAACGTCTTTTGTGCGAGGGCGATATCATGGGTTTTGAGAACCTCGAATACGTCGCGGGCAGAATGACCGCAAGCAAGGATGAGATGCTTTGTGTTGATTGACTCGCTTGTCGCGTCGTGGGACGACTGGATGTCGATACCGACAATGGCGCCAGATGTGTCAGTGTGAATGTCAACGAGTTTCGTTCGATAGCGAACGGTTCCTCCGAGCTGTTCAATGCGCTGGGAGATGCTGGTAACGACGGCGGGGAGGATGTCGGAGCCAATATGCGGTTTTGCATCCCATAGAATATCGCGGGGAGCGCCCGCTTCGACGAAGGTCTCGAGGATAAGGCGATGGGCGGGATTTTTGGTTCCCGTATTGAGCTTGCCGTCCGAGAAGGTCCCCGCGCCGCCCAGACCAAACTGGATATTGCTCTCGGGGTCGAGGATGCGCTCCTTTAGAAAGAGGTCGATCGCATGTGAGCGGCGAAATGCCGGGTCGCCGCGCTCGATGAGCAAGGGCTTAAGACCCGCTTCGGCGAGCGTAAGCGCAGCGAAAAGGCCGGCGCAGCCGGCACCGACAACGACAGGGCGTTCTTGAGGTGCGTCGGAGACGGGGGAGGGGAATGAAGGTTCATCGTCTTCTATCGCGCGTACACGCGAGCGGTCACGCTCGGCAACGCTGTCGAGCGCTTCTCGCTCGAGGTGGGGACTAGTCAGCTCAACACGAAAGCTCAGGATAAAATGGACGTCTCGTTTTTTGCGAGCGTCGATTGACTTTCGGTGGAGCTCGATGGACTTGATCTCGGAGTCCTTGCAACGTAGGACGCGCTTGGCGACTCGCTTGCCAACAATGAGACAGGCATTCTCATCGCCGGCTTCATCGAGCGACGCGTTGACTTGGGTGATTTCGATCATCGAGGTCTCCTTAGAGGCAAGAAAGAGGCCGTCCGGTATCCCAGACGGCCCGAATGCGTTTTTGATTATAGACTGCGCGGCTACAGGCTGCTTGCAGCGCGAATACCCGAGATCCAGGCCCACGCAAGGTTAAAGCCTCCGCAATCGGCGTCGATGTCGAGCGCTTCTCCGCAGACGTAAAGCGGGGCGCCTGTGGTGCTGTTCACGTAAAGATTGGGTGTCGAGACGCACTCGATAGATATGCCGCCACGCGTGACCTGTGCTGAGCGCTCCTCTGCCGTCCCTTCGACGGACAGTTTAAAGTGCTTGAGGATTGAGACCAGGTGGATGACATCGCGCGAGCCGGGATGGCACCGCTCGAATGCCGTACAGACGACGTGTGAGAGCTGCGGGGCGAGCATGCCGTCAAGCCAGTGGGAGTTTCGGGGCGAAAAATCGCCGAGCACGTTGACACGCTGCTCGAGCGTATCGAGCAGCTCATCTTTGGAGAAATCTGGAAAGAAGTCGATCAGAACAGTGTCGCCCTGGTTGATACGGCGAGAGAGATTGAAGGCGGCGACGCCTGAGATGCCGAAGGCACGGAACAGCACTTCGCCATCTTCTCGCCAGAGCTCTTCGTGGCTGCGCGAGAGCGTTAAGCGGGCTCGGACGCGCAGACCATCCAGAGTTCCGAGTGCCGTCCGGTCGCCGACGACTGATGCCGATACGGGGCACAGGACGGGGCGCAGGGGCGTCAAGGGAAGGCTAAACACCTCGGCGATGCCGGTGGGGTTGCCGCCCGTAGCGATAACCACGGCCCTTGCCTGCAGGGCATCGCTCGTGCGAGGAGTATCGGCTAACGCCTTTCGAAGCGAACGGAGCTCCGTCTTTCGGTCGCCGTGCTTTTTGGGTTTGAGTACATGAGCGGGACGGTCGATCTGAAGCGTCCAGCCTTCGGAAGTCTTATGAGCCGCAATGACGTTAGTCCCGCAGAGTAGGGTGATGCCCAAACGCTCGCATGCATTGAGGAGTGCATCGCGAACCGACTCGGCGCGAAGGGAGCGCGGGTATAGGCGGCCTTCCTCACGGATCGTCATGATGCCCAGCGAGGAGAAAAAACTCTCGAGATCTTGCTCGGGCTGGGGGCCCATGATGGATTCGACAAAGGCGGGGCGGTTATATCGCCGAATGTCGATGGATTCGTTTGAGAGGTTGCAGCGGCCGTTTCCGGTTGCGAGCAGCTTGAGACCGCAGGCGACGTCGCGCTCGACGACGCAGACGCTTTTGTCGACACGCGCCGCCGTAATGGCGGCGGCGAGGCCCGAGGCCCCGCCGCCGATCACCAAGACGTCATAGAAGGCGCTTGCGTTCACTTAGGCCTCGTCTGTCTTGTGCGGGGCGATGGCCTCAACGGCGGAGACGGCTTGGGGCAGCATGCCGGCGGGCAGCGCGGTTTCGACTTCTCCCTTGTCGCAGGCTTCGGCGAGCGCGGGATCGATGGGCAGCTGACCAAGGATGTCGAGATGATAGGTCTCGGCGACCTCGGGAAGCTTGCTCTTGCCGAAGACCTCGATCTTCTTGCCGCAGTCGGGGCATTCGATATAGCTCATGTTCTCGACAATGCCCAGAATCGGAACGTTCATCTTCTCGGCCATGTTGACCGCCTTGGCGACAATCATCGAGACTAAGTCTTGCGGGCTCGTGACGATGACGATGCCATCGACGGGCAGTGACTGGAAGACGGTGAGTGCGACATCCCCCGTTCCCGGAGGCATATCGACCAGCAGATAGTCGATGGGGCCCCAAGAGGTTTCGCTCCAGAATTGCCTGATGGCGCCGGCGATGACCGGACCACGCCAGAGGACGGGGTCGGTCTCGTTTTGAAGCAGCAGGTTGGAGCTCATGACCTTGACGCCGTGCTCGGAGATCTCGGGCAGCATGAGGTTGCCGAGGGCATGGACATGGCGTCCGCTCATGCCGAACATTTTGGGGATGGAGGGGCCGGTGATGTCGGCGTCGAGAATGCCAACCTTGTTGCCGCGGCGGGCGAGCTCGGTTGCGATGGCGCCCGTCACAAACGACTTGCCGACGCCTCCCTTGCCGGAAAGCACAGCGATAACGCGCTTGACCTCCGACAGCGTATTCTCTTCAAATTGCGACGGCGTTGATTGTCCGCCGGCTGCTTGTGCGTGCTCGCAACCCATGTATGACTCCTTTGTATATGTTGGGGCCGGGGCCCCGCGATGTGACACGAGCGTCATTGTACCCTCGTTTGCGAGCGGGAGTCATTTGCGATGCATTTGGGCCGAGCGTGCTTGCAATACGATGGGTCCAAGCGAATGGGCGGGCTTACTGAACTTTGCTGGCGAACTCGAGGTATTGCATGCGCTGCAGCTTGTCGATCGTCGAGGCGTATGGGCTGTCTTCAGATTCCAAGTCGTAGCGCAGCCCGTCGGCACCAAGATAGCCGGCGACGTTGATGGTGGGCACATCTGACCTTGTTGCAAGCAGGGCCTTTTGATAGTCAGTGAGCGGGGCGCCGATCTTATTAAGGGTAATAGCTGCAATCTCGTTTGCCCCGACGGTGTCGTAGACGTTGAGCTCGGTATTGCCGGCGATTTCATAGTTAGCCCAGACGAAATAGGTCGACTGATAGATACGGAAAGCGTGGCTTGCCGTATCTTCCTGAGGGTACAGCTCGTCGTTGAGAGTCGTTGCGGCGCTCGGCTGATGGTCGCCAAAAAAGACAAGAACAACCGGTCTGCCGATATTGCGGAGCTCGTTGATAAAGTACTCGAGGTCCCGGTCGGATGCATTGATGCAGGTGAGATAGGTATTGAGTGCGCTATTGGCGCCCTCGCTGGCTCCCTCGACCCAATAGTTTGTCAGCTCTTCGGCGGGAACGGTGCCATAGTCGTAGCCGCCGTGATTTTGCATCGTGACGTCAAAGATGAACTGCGGGGCTTCGTCGGTTCTGAGCAGGTCGAGTATCTTGTCGTAGGTGGCGTAGTCGCATACGCCGGCATGGTAATAGGGCGCACCTTCGAAATCGCCGATTGAAAGAAAGTCTCCAAAACCCAGCTGCTGATAGATTTTATCTCGATGGTAGTTGACGGGGTTTTGCGGGTGCATAGCGGTAGTGGTATACCCAAGCTCTTTAAGGTCCTTTGCCAGGCTGTTGACGCCATTCATCTGATACAGCTGATAGGGGATTTTGCCTAATCCGACAAAGGCCGTTGTCGCTCCGGTCAAAAATTCGAATTCGGAGTTCGCCGTTCCGCCACCGGTGACCGAAGCGAGCATGGTGCCGCGAACAAGTGTGTCGGGAAGCGAGTTGTAGAATGCGGGACCGGTGTACCCGGCCGCCTGGAGCTGCTCGAAGCACGAAAGGTCGCTAAAACTCTCGTTCATGACGGCAACAATCGTCGGCTTGATTTCATTGAACTGGGCAACGGCCGCCGCGCGCTGCTCGCTCGAGCCATACGTGCTGTCGTAGGCGGCGGCGAGCTCCTGCTCGATGCTCTGCGCCTCATCGGGCGTATAGTCTTCGGGCTTTTCAATGGGCAACTCGTTGACCATTTCGGTGAACGAAGTGATAAAACCCTGAGACGCATACGTGGTGATGGGCTGCCAACGGTCAAATCCAAAATCCAGCGACTGCTCCAAGTCGATGTTGGAAAAGCCCAAGAGCCCCACAACGGTCACTAGCAGAAAAGCGCAGAGGTTAGCGGCGATTGCGGGGAAGACATGGGCGGGCGTACGGAGCTTTCGCGGTCGGATAAGCGAAAGAAGCCCCAGGGAAATCTCCAGCAGGGCGAGTGAGGTTACGATTCCTGCAGTGAAGGTGAACTCATATCCCTCACTTACTTCCATTGCGGTGCCCAATGCCAAAATGTCGCTCGGCAGGATGGCCTCGCCTTTAAACGTTATGACGAAGTGCTCGGCAATGCCAAGGGTGCAACAGACGACGGGCACGAGGGCCATGACGCCTCCATGACGCTGTCCCAGCAAATAAAGGGAGAGCAGAACCGTCGCGAGCAGCCCAACGGAAAACCCGAATGAGTTGGCGGGAATGCGATAGAACGTTTCGTTGCAGGCAATTTCGAGTGAAACGAACGAGAGCGCTGAAACAGCGGCGACGACAAGGATGTCGCGGCAAATACAGGCAACCGTTCCCGTCGCAAGATCGGTTTGGTCGATAAGTCCCGAAACCAAGGGCTCGACAAGAAGTATGACGGCGGCAGCACCGAGCGCCGAATAAGAAAGGACCCATAGGGAACAGTCCTCATTTACGAGCAATTGATTCGTAATCCATGCAGCTACCATGCCGAGCGGGATGAGGAGCATCGCGCACCAAAAGACGCGGGCAATGGGCGGTTTTTCGTTGTGTTTGATTGAAAAATACACGCGCACGACGACGGCGGCCACGATAAGGACGGCGATGAATATGGGCAGATTGGCCATGCCACTCGAAGTGATTTCAAGGGGGATATCTTCGGTCATGGACGTTCCTCTGTTACAGCAAATTAAGTTCAGTTTTAGATTACTCTAACCTTTCCACGGCATTTCGAGAAACAAAGCACCCGACACGCAAAGCAAAAGGTCTGCGAATCTTGTATTACGAACATCTGTGCGCGTTGAGTGCGTTAAACTCATCGACAGTGTGATTTGGGGTTATAGGAGGCAAGGAGCTTCCATGTCTGATTCTTCTATCGTTATCCGTGGTGCGCGCGAACACAACCTGCGCAATGTCGATGTTTCCATTCCGCGCGACGAGCTCGTGGTCATTACCGGTCTTTCGGGCTCGGGCAAGAGCTCGCTGGCGTTTGACACGATCTATGCCGAGGGTCAGCGCCGCTACGTGGAGAGCCTGTCGAGTTATGCGCGCCAGTTTTTAGGCCAGATGGACAAGCCCGATCTGGACTCGATCGACGGCCTTTCGCCGGCCGTCTCGATCGATCAGAAGACGACGTCCAAGAATCCGCGCTCGACGGTGGGTACTGTAACTGAGATTTATGACTACCTTCGCTTGCTTTTTGCACGCGTGGGCACGCCGCACTGTCCCGAGTGCGGTCGCGTTATCGAGCGCCAGACCACCGACCAGGTCGCCGATAAGGTCCTGGCAGCGGGAGAAGGTCGTCGTGCGTTTGTGCTGGCACCGGTGGTGCGCGGGCGCAAAGGCGAGTACGCAAAATTGTTCGAGGATCTTCGGGCTGAGGGCTTTAGCCGCGTGCGTGTCGACGGCGAAGTACGCTCGCTCGACGACCCCATCGATCTGGACAAAAAGTTCAAGCACGATATCGAGGTCGTAGTCGACCGCATCGTGATTCGGGAAAACTCTCTGGGCCGTATTGCCGAGTCTGTTGAGCAGGCGACGGCACTGGCGCACGGTAACGTGAACGTGTACATGCTGCCCGACCGCGACGCTCCCGAGGGAACCGAGGGCGAGCTGCTGGAGTATTCGCTGGCACTGGCGTGCCCGGAGCACGGGCATTCCATCGACGACCTACAACCCCGCGACTTTTCGTTCAACGCGCCCTATGGTGCGTGTCCCGAGTGCGATGGTCTGGGCTTTAAGAAAACAGTCGATGCCGAGGCGCTGATTGAGGACCCGTCGAAGTCGATTGCCGATGGGGTCTTTGGAAGCCTGTTCGGCAATTCGAACTACTATCCCCAGATCTTCGCCGCGGTCTGTAAGCACTTTAAGGTGAGCGCGGATACACCGTGGGAAGACCTACCTCCGCGAGTGCGCCGTGCATTTTTGGATGGCATGGGCGACAAGAAGATTTCGGTGGACTATCAAAAGCTCGACGGTCGTCGCAGCCAGTGGGACACCAAGTTTTCGGGCGTGCGCAATATCCTGTACGAGCGCTATACCGAGACGACCAACGAGAACACTAAGGCGCGCCTGGAGAAGTACATTCGCGAGGAGCCGTGTTCGAGCTGCCATGGTGCTCGCCTGCGCCCCGAGATGCTCGCCGTCACCGTGGGCGGCAAGTCCATTTATGAGATTTGCTGCCTGTCGTGCCGCGAGTCGCTCGAGTTTTTTGAGGACCTTGAGCTCACCGAGCGTCAACAATTCATCGGCGGTCGTATCGTCAAGGAAATCCTGGAACGCTTGCGTTTTCTGGTTGATGTCGGCCTTGATTATCTGACGCTCGATCGTGCTTCGGCGACGCTTTCCGGCGGTGAGGCGCAGCGCATTCGCCTGGCTACGCAGATCGGTGCGGGCCTCATGGGCGTTCTCTATATTCTGGATGAGCCTTCGATTGGTCTTCACCAGCGCGACAACGAGCGGCTGATTAAGACACTCGAGCGCCTGCGCGATATCGGCAACACCGTTATCGTCGTTGAACATGATGAGGACACGATTCGCGCTGCCGACTATGTGATCGATATGGGGCCAGGCGCGGGCGTCAACGGCGGGCACGTGGTCGCCGCGGGAACGCCCGCTGACATCATGGCGTGCCCCGAATCAATGACGGGTGCCTATCTGACCGGCAAGCGAATGATTCGAGTTCCCAATGAACGCCGCAACCCCGGACGTGGCTGTCTTAAGATTACGGGAGCATGTGCCAACAACCTCAAAAACGTTACCGCCAAGATTGAGTTTGGCACGCTTACCGTCGTAACCGGCGTATCGGGATCGGGAAAGAGTTCCTTGGTCACCGATACGATTGCGCCTGCCCTCACCAACGCTATCCATCGCTCTACGCGTCCCGTGGGCCCGTTCAAAAAAATCGACGGTATCGAGGGCATCGATAAGGTGATCGATATTGATCAGTCGCCAATCGGCCGTACGCCGCGGTCGAATCCCGCTACCTATATTGGTTTGTGGGACGACCTGCGTGCGCTTTTTGCGAGCACGCCGGAGTCGAAGGCGCGTGGCTACTCGCCGGGACGCTTCTCCTTTAATGTGAGCGGCGGACGCTGCGAGGCGTGCAAGGGCGACGGCCAGATCAAGATTGAGATGCACTTTCTTCCCGATATTTATGTTCCCTGCGAGGCTTGTGGCGGCAAGCGCTATAACCGCGAGACGCTCGAGGTTACCTATCGTGGCAAGACTATCTCGGACGTACTTGACATGAGCGTGGCCGAGGCACTGGCTTTCTTTGGGAATATTCCGCAGATCAAGCGAAAGCTTCAAACCCTGTATGACGTCGGCCTAGGTTATGTGAGCTTGGGCCAGCCCGCCACGACGCTCTCGGGTGGTGAGGCGCAGCGCGTAAAGCTCGCCAAGGAGCTTCATCGCCGTCAGACAGGCAAGACGTTCTACATTTTGGACGAGCCAACGACCGGCCTTCATTTTGAGGATGTTCGCCAGCTGCTCGACGTGTTGCAGCGTCTAGTCGATGCGGGCAATACGGTGCTGGTGATCGAGCACAACCTCGATGTCATCAAGGTCGCCGACCGCCTGATCGATATGGGTCCCGAGGGTGGCAACGGTGGCGGAACTGTCGTGGTTTCGGGTACGCCAGAGCAGGTTGCGGCGTGCCCGCAGAGCTATACCGGCAAGTTCTTGGCGCCGTTGCTCAAACGCGATAAGGAGCGTCAAGCACAACTTGATGCCTAATACATAGGTGTTTTTGAAACATGAGCGCCGCCGGTTCCTTGCGATTCGGTGGCGCTCTCTTTGTCGAGATGGCGTATGCCGCGCAAATGGACATATACTTAAAATTGCGTTCGTATATGAGGGAAAGGAAATGCCATGCCAAAGGCCGCGAAGACGCCAAAGACCAACGCCATGCGTGAGCTGGAAAGCGCCGGCATCCCCTATGTTCTCCATACGTACGAAGACGGTGGCGATGAGTCAGTGGGCCTTGGCGTTGCGATTTCTGAACAGCTTGGTGAGGAGCCCGGCCAGGGATTCAAAACTCTGGTCTGTGTCACGCCGTCAAACGATCACGTTGTGTGCTGCATTCCCGTTGCCGACGAACTTGACCTGAAAGCTGCCGCGCGCGCCGCAGGGGAGAAATCTCTCGCCATGATGCACGTGAAGGATTTGCTTGCCGCGACTGGCTATGTGCGCGGTGGCTGTAGTCCTGTCGGTATGAAAAGGCGTTATCGGACACTGATTGATGAGACATGTGTCCTTTGGGATACCATTTTTATCTCGGGAGGCAAGCGCGGCTACCAGCTTGAGGTTGCACCCGACGACTTAGTTGCATTTTGCGGGGCCACGGTCGCCCCGATTACGAGAGAGGACTGAGCGATGCCGCAAGAATCAAAGCGCGGGGCTCATTTTGCAAAGGGGCCGACCCCCTCGGCGTCTTCGCCTGAGCTGGCTTTGGTCGAACATGAGATTCGTGAAGCCTGGTCGGCTGCCGCCGATCCGGGTGAGACAGCGGTGTATTTGCGTGCCGCCGGTGCCGGTCCGGTGCCTTCTCGTTCGTCCCTTTTCTCGACTCGACCCGACGAGACGGCAGTGTTTTTGGCCGCTGCTCGTACAGGCGTGGATCGGACGTCCAGCACTTCGAATACGCCTCATGCCCCGCGTCCCGATGAGACTGCGGTGTTTTTGATGGCCGCACAAGGGAAAAGTTCGCATCAGGGCGCGGCCGCCGTTAGCCTTGCAACGCAGGATGCTCCCGATGACGGCGAACTGTTGCTTTCTGATGATGAATGGTCACCGCTCGGTTCAGTTGATCTCGTCGAAGGCGTGACGGTCGACGACGATGACGATTGGGATCCCTTGTCGTTTTCTGGTCGAGGTGCTGCCATGCAGGAAGTCGATACGGTGTTTGGGGATTATGCCGCGTCTGGCGACAATGCGATCTCAGCCGATGATCCCTTTGCGGCGGATGGCCCTCTTTCCTCTGAGGATGAGATTGAGCCGCAGTCCGAGTCTCGCATGGAATCTCAGGACGACGTGGACGATATGGGCTCGTCCGACTACTCCACGGTGGGTCGGTCTGCCGGCCTTATGACCGTGCTGACCATTGTGTCGCGTGTCACCGGTTTTATCCGCACTTGGGCTATGGCTGCCGCTATCGGTATGTCGCTGCTCTCGTCTTCCTATCAGGTCGCCAACAACCTGCCCAACATGCTCTACGAGCTCGTGATGGGCGGTATGTTGGTTACCGCCTTTTTGCCGGTGTACATGGGCGTTCGCCGCGAGCAGGGGTGCGAAGCCTCAAATGAATATGTGGGCAACCTGCTTGGCATCCTGCTCTTGCTGCTGGGCGGCATTTCGGTCTTGGGCACTGTGTTCGCTCCGGGCTTTATTTGGACGCAATCGTTCCTTTCGGGTGACGGCGGGAGCATGGATACCGCCGCATTCATGTTCCGTTTCTTTGGCATCCAGATATTGTTTTATGGTCTGGGCTCAGTGTTCTCGGGCGTTCTCAACGCACATCGCGATTACTTTTGGTCGACGTTTGCCCCCGTTTTGAATAACGTGATCGTTATCGCCAGCTTTATGGGGTTCTATTCCGTCTCCGCGCAGTTCGGCGAGCATGCTGGCGTTATCTTGATTTCGCTGGGAACGACCCTTGGCGTCTTTGTTCAGATGGCGTGTCAGATTCCCGCGCTTGGCAAGCATGGCGTGCATCCTCATATCCATATCGACTTTAAGGACCCCGCGCTGCGACAGACGATTGCGCTTGGTATCCCGACGCTGCTCGCCACGGTGTGCATGTTTGTCTCGACTTCCATTACCAATGCCGCCGCGCTGGTGGTGCAGCCCGAGACCGGCCCTTCCGTCATCGCATATGCGCGCCTGTGGTATACGCTGCCCTATGCGCTGATCGCTGCCTCGCTTTCGACGGCACTCTATACCGAACTCTCACACGATGCGCAGGAGAAGGATTACGACAGCGTCCGCACGGGCATTTCGCGCGGTGTCGCCCAGATGCTCTTCTTCCTGATTCCGTTTGCCATGTATCTGATCGTCTTCGCCCGTCCACTCAACATGATCTACTGCGCCGGCAAGTTCGATGAATCCGGTGTGGCGCTGGTGTCGGAGTTCCTTATCTATCTGGCACTTTCCCTGCCGCTCTACGGCGTGGTCGTGCTCATGCAGAA
Organism: uncultured Collinsella sp.; assembly: GCA_902478985.1. Classification (GTDB taxonomy): domain Bacteria; phylum Actinomycetota; class Coriobacteriia; order Coriobacteriales; family Coriobacteriaceae; genus Collinsella. Next base: position 2,620 of record CABSNH010000031.1, on the reverse strand, counting down.
GAGCTTCTCGGCCCTGCTCGATATGAAACCTTATAGCCGCTATTGCTTGTACTCCGCTATCGGTCAGGCCGGTTCGGTGCTGCTGTTTGGCGTGGTGCTGGGCTACGGTATGCCGGCAATTGCGCTTTCGTACGTCGTTGACTACGTGGTCTTGGTCGGATGCTCACTGTGGTGGCTGCGCCGTCGTCTGCATGGCCTTCAGGTCAAGTCTATCCTGCACGGCGGCTTCTTCGGCCTACTGTTCGGTGGCTTGGGCGCTGCCGCGGGCGCCGGCGTCATGTGGGCACTTGAGCACTTTGTCGGAATGCTTGGCAGCTCGATCCTCATTACCCTGGGCTACGTTTGTGTTGCAGGCGTCGTCTCGCTCGCTGTAACTTTTGGTCTTGCCTTCGTCTTTAAGATGCCCGAGGTCTCGGCGCTGCTTCGTCGCAAGTAGGTGCGCGTGGCAGGTCACGACAACATTCCAACACTTGCCGAGCAGGTTTCGCGCGTTCCCACGCAACCCGGCTGCTACCTTTGGAAAGATGCCAAGGGCGATGTCATCTATGTGGGCAAGGCAAAAAACCTGCGTGCCCGTATGCGTCAATACGTGACGCTGCAGGACGAGCGTCAAAAGATCCCGCTCATGATGCAGCTGGTGGCGAGCTTCGACTATATCGTGGTGGAGACCGAGCACGAGGCATTGGTGCTCGAGCGCAATCTGATTGGCCAGTACCATCCGTACTTTAACGTCGATCTCAAAGACGATAAAAGCTATCCCTTTATCGCCATTACCAAGAGCGACTTGTTTCCGGCTATTAAATACACGCGAGAGCGTCATAAACCGGGAACGCGCTATTTTGGCCCCTATACCGATAGCCGCGCGGCGCGTGAGACCATCGATACGCTACGCAAGGTTATTCCTATTTGTTCGGCATCCTGTGCGGAATGGCGCCGCTGCCGCCGCATCGTCGAATCTCATAAGGGCGAAGAAGACATCGTCAATATGATTTGCGCGCAAAACGGGCGCCCCTGCTTTGACTACCATGTCGGGCGCGGGCCGGGCGCATGCGTCGGCGCGATTTCGCCTGCCGACTATGCCAAGAACGTCAAGCGTGTCGAACGTTTCTTGTCGGGCCATCGCAAGGATGTCGTCGACGAGCTCACGTCCGAGATGACGGAGGCAGCCGAGACGCTCGATTTTGAACGTGCGGCGCGCGTCAAGCGTCGTCTGGAAGTCATTAGGGGCCTGGACGATCGCCAACAGGTCGTTTTTCCATCGAGCGTCGATATCGACGTCATCGGCTTCTATCGCGAAGAGACTATCTCTGCCGCCTGTGTCTTTGTCGTTCGCGAGGGCCGAACGGTTCGAACTTGTGAGTTCATCCTCGATAAAGGCCTGGATGTCGACGAGGAAGAGCTTCAATCGGGCTTTCTTAAGCGCTATTACGACGAGACGGCCGATATTCCAGCCGAGATCAATCTCTCTGTCGAGCTTGAGGATGCTGAAGCGTTGGGGGAGTGGCTTGCGGGCAAGCGCGAACGCTCTTGCCATCTCCATAGGCCGCAGCGCGGCGAAAAGCACCGCCTGCTCGATATGGCTTCCAAAAATGCGCGCCATGCCCTCATGCGCTACATGATGCGCACGGGGTATGCTGACGATCGCACCAATCAGGCGCTCCTGGAGCTCGAAAGTGCGCTGGCGCTGCCTGCGCCGCCGTTGCGCATCGAGTGCTTCGATATCTCGACGTTGCACGGCACCTTTACCGTCGCTTCGATGGTGGTATTTACCAACGGCCGTGCCGACAAGGGCCAGTATCGTCGCTTTAAAATTCAGGCCGAATTGGACGAGGCGAACGACTTCGTATCGATGTCCGAAGTTCTGGGGCGTCGCTATGCTCCCGAGCGCATGGCGGACGAGCGCTTTGGCTCGCGCCCCGATTTGCTCGTTGTCGATGGCGGCAAGCCGCAGTTGACCGCTGCAATTAAGCAACTTGAGGCGCTCGGCCTCGATATACCAGTTTGTGGCTTGGCAAAGGCCGATGAGGAAGTTTTCGTGCCGTGGGACGAGACTCCCGTCGTGCTACCGACCGGCTCCGCTTCGCTTTATCTGATCAAGCAGGTTCGCGATGAATCCCACCGATTTGCGATTACGTTCCACCGCGAGTTGCGCAATAAGGCTATGACGGTTTCGGTGCTTGACGACGTTCCGGGCGTGGGACCCACTAGAAAACGTGCCATTATGCGCCATTTTGGCTCGATGAAGCGTTTGCGCGCGGCAAGCGAGCAGGAGATTGCGGAAGTTCGAGGCGTTCCGGCCGATGTCGCCAAAGCGGTCCACGAGGCACTTGTTGCATGGAATGCCGAGCGCGCCCAGGCATCGGCCAGCCGTTCCGAAAACTAAACGTGCTTCTAAACAACTGATATACATGATTGGCCGATTTTCAATCATTTATTTCGCGGCGATTACCTGTCGATTTCGGGTTTTATTAACGCTAAAACGTTTGACTAGCCATGGTGAACAACCCTGCTATCCTGCGGGTTGACGAAGACTGATATCTCACCTCGTCGATACATACTGTCTGGCGAATCGTTTGTCAATGAATTCGGTGAACGGTAGTAAATACCGTTCAAGCGTATG
>CABSNH010000030.1 GCA_902478985.1 uncultured Collinsella sp. | reverse complement strand
ACATCTGGGCCCACACCTTAAAATAGGCCTTGATGTCCTCCTGCGAGGCGTACTCATTGAAGCAGTTTTTGACGGCATCCGACTTGTCGGGGTTATAGCGACGGCCCAGGTTCTCGTACTTAAGCACGCGATCAATCGCAGCGCGCTCCTCATCGGTCACCAAGCCGTCGCAGGGAGCTTCCTCAATCGTGCCATCGTCTTTGACCTTGGGGTTAACGCCAGAATTAAGGCCGTCGTGCTTTTGGACGAAGCGCGCCGTCTGCTGAAACGGAATCGAGAGGATCTCGCGCTTGGAGCCCGGCGTGATATCGTGCGCCGGCATAAATACCTTGGTGAAGTACATATTAGAGGCAAGGCAGAGTGCAAGCACCGCAAGAACTCCCACCCAGCGGAAACGCGGGGTGGTGCCCGAAGGCGCAGCACCAGCCTGCTTGGCTGCACGACGAGCCACGTGCGCGTCCCATGCGCAAAACGCCGCCGCGATTACGCATGCCGCCAGGGGAAACACCAGGCCGCCGTTGCGCAGAAACGTGGAACCCATGGCGCCCAGAGCGAGCAGCAGCCAGTCATGGCGCGCAAAGAGCACGGGCCTCTGTTCGCCCGCACGCTCGGCATTGGCATCGCGACGGGGCAGGCCGCATGCCACAAGCTTCACGGTCTGCACCAACAGCACCAAAAACGCGTCGGCAAACAGCACATCTTTGGTCAGCAGGGCCGCGTAGTTGGAGAACATGGGCATAAACACAAAGAACAGCAAGATCACGCCGCGGACCGGCAGGCTCACGCCTAGCTTGCGCAGCGACGAGATGGAATAGGCCATACAGGCGGCGGTGATGACGAATTGAGCACAAGTGTAGATGGCAAGGCCCGCATTGGCGCTATTGAACAGCGAAAGCCCCAGTTGCACGCACGAGCCGATGATGGCCGTGTGCACCACCGGATGATGGCCGTTGAGTAGCACGTTGGGGTTAAGCAGGCGCAGGTAGTCGCTCGTGCCGTTGGGATAGTTGAACCATTGGCGGATCTGCGCGCCCGTATCTCCCATAAAGAGGCCGGGCAGCGAGGCGATAAGCGTGGGCGCCCAGACAATCATGAGCACAAGAAACGGCCCGACAAAGGGATGGACCGAGAGCACGGCGTGGGCAACACGCCACACGCGACCAAAGTGGGTCTCCGAAAACGGAATGCGGCGGGAGCTCAACCAATCCAAAAACTCAAAAGCCAGATAGAAGGCCACAATCGCCAGAAGCATCCAGCCCGCGCCGCCAATCCAGGCGCAGATAACGCGTGCCTTGTCGCCCAGCACAATCTCTGCCGAATCGGTAAGGTCGTAGCTACGGCCGAACACCATGCAAACGGCAAAGAACAGCGATGGCAGCACGACCGACGGGCGCCAAGCGTCACCGCGGCCAAAGAACACATAGCGAAACGGCAGCGTGAGCAAGCAGGCAAGCGCGAGCAGCATCACTGCGTCGGTATGGCCGGCAAACGAGAGAAGTACCTCGTAGCACACGTAGAGCGTGCCCGTCGCCTTGGGGTCGATCGCCAGGACCGCATTGCTCGACACCGGGGCGGGATCGATGGAAAACGCCGTAGTCGCCAGCAGGGCGAGCAAAAATGCGATGAGCGTCTGCTTGGCGGGATAGCGCTTAAACCAAACGATGCGGGCGGCGTCGCGCGCAGCCGTTGCGGAGAGGTCGGAATCCTTCACAGTCCGAATAGCCTTTCTAGAAACCTGCCAAAAAGGGACAGGTTTATTTTGGCAGGTTTTATCTGGGGAAACGTTACGGTTCTGTCATCGTTGCCCGGCAAAACCACCACAAAGGTGCCTGTCCCCCTTGTGGTGGTATGTAGTGGCTAGGCGTCGAGGTAGATGCGCTGGGGACGGTTGCGGCGGAGGGCAAAGATGACAAGCGCCAGGCCCGCAATCACGAGTGGCAGACTCAACAGCTGACCCATGGTGATGACGCCGCCCAGCAGATAGCCCAGCTGGGCATCGGGCACGCGCACAAACTCAATGAGGAAACGGACGATGCCGTAGCCCATCACAAAGACGCCCATAAACGTGCCCTGGGGCAGCAGCGGTTTTTTGCGGCTGAGCACCTGCAAGATGCAAAAGAGCACAATGCCCTCGAGAAATGCCTCGTAGAGCTGGGAGGGATGGCGCGGCATATCGCCCGCGGTGCCGCCAAAGATCACGCCCCAGGGCAGATCGGTCGGCTTGCCCCACAGCTCGCCGTTGACAAAGTTGGCACAGCGCCCCAGGCACAGGGCCAGCGGAGCACCGATGACCGCGAGGTCTGCCAAAGTCCAAGCGTCGAGCTTGTACATGCGGCACACGAGCACGCCGCCGATGATGCCGCCCACCAGGCCGCCGTGGAAACTCATGCCGCCCTCGTTGGTGGCAAAGATCTCGAGCGGATGCGCCCAGTAGTAGCCGTCACCGTAAAAGATGACGTAGAACAAACGGGCGCCGATGATAAGGCCAAAGACCACACCGACCACGACGCTCGTCAGGTCGTCGACCGTAATGTCGAAACCCCAACGGCGCTGTGTGCGGTACATGACGACCGCCGTGAGCAGAGCTCCGACCACATAGGCCAAGCCGTACCAGTAAATGGTGATGGGCCCCGCCGAAATCGCGACAGGATCAAGCATATGGTACAAGTCGTTGAGCATGTCGACCCTCCTACTCCCTACATACAAATGCGGCCGCGGGCCTTGCGCTCGCAGCCGCATATTTGGGCGTAACGTCTATGCGGAGTACGCCGTCCGCAGCTTTCGCATCTTAGAACGGCGCGTACTCGTCGTACAGGTCCTCGGTCTCGCCGGAGGCATTGACCTGCTCGACACGGGTAACGCCGGGTACGTGCTCCTTGAGGATACGCTCGATACCCATGGACAGGGTCAGTGCGCTCATAGGGCAGCCGGCGCAGGCACCCTGCAGTTCCAGCTGGACGACGCCCTCGTCGTCGACGCCCACATACTCCATATCGCCGCCGTCAGCCTGCAGGTTGGGGCGGATCTCCTCAAGAACCTTCTTAAGCAGCTCTTCGTTAACAGCCACAGGGGCTCCTTTCTCACAATAACGCGGGCGCGCCCGCGGACAGAGCTATGTTACTACAGCCGTGTACCCGCTCACGAGCCGTCCATGCGCGCAGACACGACTTTCACGAGCAGTCAATTTGGGGCGGGCTATTTAGCTGCTTTTGCCGGCGGCCGGCGCTAGCACACGCTGCCGCTACTGCTGAGTTTGTCCCCCGGTACCAATCTGGACATCGACGATGACCTGGCGGTAGCTGATGCCGCAGGAGTCGAGAATGCGACGGCTGATACGGCCATCGTCGGTGTCGGCGTACTTATTGTCCAGGTAGACAACCTCGCCCACACCTACCTGCGCCAGGATCTTGGCGCAGTCATGACACGGGAACAGCGTGACGTAGACCGTGGAACCCTCAAGGTCTTTGAGCGAGCCGCGGTAGTTGAGCACGGCGTTGGCCTCGGCATGGACTACGTAGTTGTGCTTGTCCTGTAGCGGGTCATCACTCGTGCCCCACGGGAAAAAGTCGTCGTTGAGTGCCGAGGGCGTACCGTTGTAGCCCACCGAAAGGATGCGGTGGTTGGTGCTGGCGATGCACGCGCCTACCTGCGTATTGGGATCCTTGCTGCGGCGCTGCGCGGCGATGGCTACGCTCATAAAGAACTCGTCCCAGCTAATAACGTCGCGGCGCTTGCCCGACGTGGTTTGATGAAGATCGTCCGACATGGCAGACACCTCCGAAATCGCAATAGTTTGACCCATTGTAGCAGGTGAAAGGTGGGGTTGTTTCCTCTCCCGCCGACGTCCTCGGCTTTATGCGCGACGAGGCTTTTGGTTGATGCGGTACAGCTCGGCGAGACCCCGCAGCGTCAGTGCGTCGTCTACCGTCAGGCTGTGGCCGACCAACGCAGCGAGCGCCTCGGCATCGTCGCCGGTAATGACGATGGGCACGATACCCTCCCCCGCCGCCTTGGTCGAGCGCATCTCGGCAAGCACCATGTCGAGCATGCCGTCGATGCGGGCAACCTCGCCCAAGACCACGCCCGAACGCATGGCCTCGCGCGTGTTGCGACCGATCACATGCGTGGGCGCCGAGGGCTCGACCTGCGGCAGGCGCGCCGCAGCGGCCGAAAGCGAGCGGGCGCCAAGTGCCAAGCCCGGCGCGATGACGCCGCCGACAAAGGTTCCGTGCGCATCGATGACCTCGATATTGGTCGTAGTGCCCAGGTCGATCACGATGCACGGAGAGCCGTAGACGGCACGGGCCGCCACGGCGTCGGCGATGCGGTCGGGACCGATCTCTGCTGGATCATCGTAGTGCACGGGCATGCCGGTCTTGAGACCCGGCCCCACGGTGAGCACGCGCCCCGTGCAGGTGCGGGAAAGCGCCGCCTTCCACGGGCGCTCGAGCGCCGGCACTACGCAGCTCAGCACGGCCGCCGTGGGCACGAGCGCGCCGGGCATGCCCGCATCGGCCGCCAGCGCGGCCATGACTTGAGCGAGACGCATACGCGCTTCGTCGGCCGTAATGCTCGACGGCGTCGTGATCTCGCACGTCGCAAGCGGGCATTCCTGCGCCGCGGCCGAATCCTCGGCAAACAGGCCAAAGCGAATGAATGTGTTGCCCACGTCGACCGTCAATATATATGCGCACCCATTAAGCATCGTCGGCGCTCCTTTCGTCTGCCCAGCAGTATATCGCCTACCCAAACCAGCTAAAAAGCCCCATCCCAAATTGACTACCTTGCGGCTATACTGATGCGCGGTCGTACGTGAGCTCACGCGTCGGCCCTTGGTAACCCGACTTCCCGCGCCGTATCCGTAGCGGCGCTCCCGGGGGAAGCGGATATACGCAAAGGAGTTCTATATGAGCAATCCCTCGAACCGCACCTCGATGCGCGGTCAACTCACGCTGCGCGGCGTCGTCATCGGCGTCCTTGGCTGCGTGATCATCACGGCAAGCTCGGCCTATACCGCCCTCAAGATGGGTGCGCTCCCCTGGCCAATCATTTTCGCTGCCGTCATTTCGCTGTTCTTCCTGAAGCTCATGGGCAACGCCAGCCTCAACGAGGCCAACGTCACCCACACCATCATGTCTGCGGGCGCCATGGTCGCCGGCGGCCTGGCGTTTACCATCCCGGGCGCCTGGATGCTGGGCTATGCCGACCAGATCAGCTGGCTCGACATGTTTATCGTGGCGCTCGCCGGCACCATCTTGGGCCTTCTGGCGACAGCGCTCATCCACCGTCACTTTATCGTGGACGCCGCGCTGGAGTTCCCCACCGGCAACGCCGCAGCTCAGACCCTGCGCGCCACCGAGGCCGGCGGCAAGACCGGCAAGCAGCTCTTTGGCTCCATGGCCATCGCAGGCATCTACAGCGTGCTGCGCGACGCCCTGGGCGTAGTGCCCAGCATGCTGTGCACGCTCAATATCCCCGGCGTGACCTTTGCCATCTACAACTCGCCCATGTTACTGTCCATCGGCTTTTTGGTGGGCTTTGCCCCCGTCGCCTTCTGGTTTGCCGGCGCGCTGCTGGGCAACTTTGGCATCATCGTTGGCGGCACCGCTGCCGGCCTGTTCGATATTGTGACCGCGCAGGGTATCGTCAAGTCCCTCGGTATGGGTCTTATGATGGGCTTTGGCGTCGCCGTCGTCCTTAAGGACATCCTGCCGCAGGTCGCCGGCATCGTCCGTGGCCTCGCCGCCGACAGCTCCACCGACACCGACGAGCAGTCGCTCATCTCGGGCTCCCTTAAGCTCGACGCCGGCATCATCGGCCTGGGCACCGCAGCCATCGCCGTGATCGTTGCCATCGCGCTCGACCTTGGTCCCGTCCCGGCCGTCATCGTCACGCTATTCACCTTTGTCACCACCATCATGAGCGCACAGAGCTGCGGCCAGACGGGTATCGACCCCATGGAGATCTTTGGCCTCATCGTCATGCTCATCGTGGCAGCCTTCGCGCAGCTCGCACAGGTCAAGCTGTTCTTTATCGCCGGCATCGTGGCCGTGGCGTGCGGCCTTGCGGGCGACGTCATGAACGACTTTAAGGCCGGAGCCGTACTGGGCACCAACCCGCGCGCACAGTGGGTCGGCCAGGCCATTGGCGGCATCGTGGGCGCCCTGGTCGCTGCCGCCGTCATGGTCGCGCTCGTCACCGCCTATGGTCCGGACGCCTTCGGCCCCGACAAGAGCTTTGTGGCCGCGCAGGCAAGCGTGGTCGCCACCATGGTCTCGGGCATCCCGAGCGTGCCGTGGTTTGCGGGCGGCTTTATCGCCGGCATCGTCATGTACTGGCTCGGCATTCCGGCCATGATGATCGGTCTGGGCGTGTACCTGCCGTTCTACATGTCGCTCACGGCCTTCTTGGGCTCCTGCGTCAAGCTCGCCTACGACAAGTGGGCCGCACACCGCGACGCCACCGCCGGTCTTTCGGACGAGGAAAAGGCCGCCAAGGACGCCGCCTTCCAGGAGCAGGGCCTGGTTGTCGCCAGCGGCCTGCTGGGCGGCGAGTCCATCGTCGGCGTAATCCTGGCGTTCATCTCCGTGGGATTGAGTCTGCTGGGCTAAACCCAACAACAACGTACCCGTGCAGAGCGCGGGGTCGGAGACCATCCGGCCCCGCGCTTTTTTGTATCTGCCGAAACCCTCGGCTTCAACCTCGTTTGACGCGCCCCCTTTACCTACTCGTCTAAGTTTCACGTCAAGATGACCACCCCGCCTGCCGCGGTGTAGAGTAGAGGCAGCGGGCGCGATGCATAGCCCGCGGCGAAGCGAGGTGAACATGAAACTCGATAACCAGCAGCTCAAGCGACTGCGCGAGCGCCATCACCGACGCCACGGCATCCGCCCTGCCTATAGCGAGGTCATGGAGAACGCCGGCCGCTTCCTGAGGCGCGCATTCAACATTCGCGAGGGTCGCGCCCCCTATCACGTAATTCGTAAGCGCTTTGTAAACGGGGCGCGCCTGACCGGCTCGCACCTGTGCATCCTCATTATCGCCATGCTGATCGCGAGTGTCGGCCTCGATATCGATTCGGACATCGCCATTGTGGGCGCCATGCTCATCTGCCCGCTCATGGGCTCGGTCCTTGCCATGGCATACGGCATCGCCACGCTCGACCGCGAGATTACCGTCGAAGCCGTCGCGGGCTTGGCTCTACAGATGGTCCTTTGCCTGATCACGTCCACGCTGTATTTTAAGCTCTCGCCCCTTGGCACCACCACGGCCGCCATCATCGATAACTCGACACCCACCGTATGGGACCTTGCCGTCGCGCTCGCGGGCGGCTTTGCGGGCGGGCTGGGTAACTCGCGCGACCAGGAGCCTTCGACGCTCATTGCCGGCGTAGCCGTGGCGACCGCACTCATGCCGCCCCTGTGCGCGGCAGGTTACGGCATTGCCATCGCGAGCGGGTCGCTGTTCCTCTCGGCCCTCTACGAGTTTGGCATCAACGTCGTCTTTATCGCACTGGCGGCCGAAGCCGTATTGCTTCTTTTACGTGTACCGCTCAAGCGCGACCTCAACGGTGACGGCATTGTGACCGCCGAGGAAAATGCCGAGGTCGATGAGCTGTCGCACAAGGTGCGCCGCCGCATCATCGTGGGTACGGTGATCTTTGCCATCCCCTGCATCGTTATGACCGCGGGGTCCATTGGCTCGGCGCAGGCCGGCGTGCAGGACGGCTACGGCGTCACCGAAACTACGCGCGAACTTGCCGCGGTGCTGCCGGGCTTTAAGGATTACACCGTCGCCGTCGAGACTTCGGCTACCGAAGGCGACAAGGAGGGCCTTGTCGAGCGCGAGGTTGTCGCTCACGTGACGACAAGCGAGGCACTCGGGGCGCACGACCGCCGCGTCGCCCGCAAGCTCATCGACCTCAATGTGCCCGAACTCGATCGCGTGGAGTTTGACGTGGAGTGATGCCGGCGCGGGATGTTGCAAAGCGCACATAGCAGCTCAGGGTATCGGCGCCAAAGGGGTCGACTTTGACAAACGGGGCAGTTTCGTCGCAGCCGTCTTCGCTACTCGATCCCATGTCGTCACCATCGAAGAATTCCATCGCTGCCGTTTCCTTCATATTCCAGGGCACTTGCCAAGCTCTGTCCAATTATGACTCGAAGCTTAACAAACGCCCCTTAAGGCTAGCTTAGGCTCACGGCAGCCGGAACTGTTAGCCGCAAGACGCACAGGGGACGCAGAAATGCGATGATCCGCTTTCCTCCGTCCCCGAGGGATCATTTTTTAGTACTTGAAGAAGCCCTCGCCCGAGCTTTCGCCCAGCTTGCCTTCGTCGAGCATCTGCTTGAGGACGGATGCCATGGCCTTAAAGTTGTAGGGCATCATCATCTTTTTGAGCAACGGGCTCACCAGGCCCGGCACCTTCTGGTACTGCATAACGATGTTGTAAGCCGTCTGGATACCAACCGTGTCGAATACGCGGAATGGACCCTTGGGGGCGCCGGTACCGCGCGTCCATGCGAGGTCGATGCTCTTGGGATCGCTCACGCCCGAGACATACAGGTCGAGGCCCGAAAGCAGCCATGGCACCAGCATGGAATTGAGCAGGTAGCCGTTCTTTTCCTTGTTGACGGGCAGGGCAAGCATGCGAATGTCGTTGGCGAAGTCGACGAGCTCGTCGAAGTAGCGCTTGTCGGTTTGGTCCTGCGCCATGACCTCGGTCATGTTGTTCTTCCAGATGGAGTTGGCAAAGTGCAGCGACAGGTACTTCTCGGGGCGACCAGTGTACTTGGCAAAGGTGCTCGGCAGCAGCGTAGAGGAGTTCGTCACGACGACGGTCTTTTGCGGGAGAACCGGGGCGAGCTTTTTGTAGAAGTCGATCTTTGCCTGGGTGTCCTCGGCCATAGACTCGATGACCAAGTCGGCGTCGGCTACGGCCTTGGCAAGATCGAGCTCCAGCTTGAGCGTGGAGTAAGCACGCTCGACGGCGGCGAGTGCCGCCTCCTTGTCGAAGGGCTGGCCACTATCGGCGATACCGGCGCATCACTCGCCTGTGCCATCCGCCATGCCCTCGATTGCCGCGATGTACTCCTCGCGCACATGATCGATCTTGGGCTGGGTGCGGCCGATGCTGCCCTCGCTGCGCAGCCAAATCGTCACATCAAAGCCGCAGTAGGCAGCTTGAAAGGCAATCTGGCTTCCCAACACGCCGCCGCCGGCAACACAAACGGTCTTGTAGCTCATGGAACGGTCCTCTCTTACGTAATTCCATAGATGTGTATTTATTCAACCGTAAAGATGACGCGCGTTGGGGACGGGTTCCTTAAACGGATGGTATTTTGCGGCAAACGGCTACATATGTTCATTATCTCAGGGTTCCGAGGGCAATTTTTGGTGCCACCGAGACGTCGTTTTCGGAAGTATGCGGCAAATTCTAGAACTCTCGAGCGCACCCCAGTTTTTCGCCAATAAAACCGCAGGTACAGAGCTTGGACATATCCGGTGTGCTCGGTCTATTCAGATTTTGCCGCATACTTCCAAAATCTTTGTTCGCAAAGGGTGATAGTCGGGGCGTTTACGCAACATATGTCCAGCAAAAACGGATGGTAGCCGGTACGGCTACCACCCGTTTGTCTCATATCCAGCCCATAGCAGACCGTCTACTTCTTAATGCCGCGTCCCAGACGCTTGGCGACCGACGCCACGGCGTCCTCGCTGGCCGGTCCGCAGCTCACGCAGCCGTCATGGGCACGCATCTGGCCGGTGACCTCGTCCATCGCGAGCGGCGCCACCTTCTCGAGCTTAAAGCCCTTACCGGCGCGCATGTTTTCCTTGGCCACGCTGATCATGAGCTTAATGCGGTTGAGCTGGTTGACCTCGGATGCACCGGGGTCGTAGTCCACCGCAACGATGTTGCTCTCGGGATGCTGACGGCGCAGCTCCTTGATCACGGCCTTGCCCACCACGTGATTGGGCAGGCACGCGAAGGGCTGCGTGCAGATGATGTTGGGCGCGCCATGGTCGATTAGGTCGAGCATCTCGGCCGTGAGCAGCCAGCCCTCGCCCATGTTGTTGCACACCGAAAGCACCGTGCGGGCCTTGTCGGCCATGGTGCCGATGCGCTCGGGCGCCTCAAAGCGGCGGGACTTTTCGAGCATCTCTTCCACCGGCGTGCGCATCCAGTCCACCAGCTTAATGAGCGCCTGCATACCAGCGCGCGTAGTGGCAGAGCTTCCCAACTCGTCCTTCTGCAGCTCAGCGTTGCTCATGGAGTACAGGAAGAAGTCGAGCAGGCCCGGTACTACGGCCTCGCAGCCCTCACGCTCGATGACATCGACCACGTGGTTGTTGGCCGTAGGGTGGAACTTGACCAGGATCTCGCCGACCACGCCCACGCGCGGCTTGGTGCCCTCGCCCACGAGCGGCATGGTGTCGAACGCGTGGATGGCCTCGCGGCACAGCTTGGTGTAGTTGTGGCGGTTGAACTTGGGCGCCAACTTGCGGGCGCGCGCCATATACTCCTCGTAGAGCGCGTTGGCAGCACCGGGCGTGGCCTCGTACGGACGGCAGCGGTAGAGCATCTGCATCATCACGTCGCCAAAGAGCACCGCGTACACGGCCTGCTTAAGCAGCGCCGGCGTAATCTTAAAGCCGGGGTTGTCCTCGCCGAGCGCCACGGCCGAAAGCGAGATCACCGGAATCTCGGGGTGGCCGCTCTCGCGCAGGGCCTTACGGATGAGCGCGATGTAGTTGGTGGCACGGCAACCGCCGCCGGTCTGGCTGATGACCACGGCCGTCTTGGACAGGTCGTACCGACCGCTCTCGATGGCCTCCATGATCTGGCCCGTCACCAGAATCGACGGATAGCAGATGTCGTTGTTCACATAGCGCAGGCCGGCCTCGACGGCGTCGTGGTCGGTCGAGGGCAGCAGCTCCAGGTTGTAGCCGGCACCGCGGAACACCTCTTTGACCAGGTCAAAGTGAATCGGTGCCATCTGCGGGCACAGGATGGTATAGCCCTCGTCGCGCATCTGCTCGGTAAAGGGCACCTTGGGCCACGCGGTCGAAGCACTCTCGCGCTGAGCCTCAAACGTGTACTTGCGGCTCGCGAACGCTGGGGCATCCGTGGAGGGCGCCACCGGCGCGGCATCGCCCTGCTCGTAAGCCTCGCCCGCGGCCGTGGCCTCGGCCAAGCGCTCGGCCTCCTGGTCCTTGAGCGCGGCCATGAGTGAGCGGATGCGGATGCGCGCGGCGCCCAGGTTGGACACCTCATCGATCTTGAGCACGGTGTAGATCTTGCCGCTGGCTTCCAGAATCTCCTGCACCTGATCGGTTGTCAGGGCGTCCAGACCACAGCCGAAGGAGTTGAGCTGAATCAGGTCCAAATCGTTGCGCATCGTCACAAAACGGGCGACGGCGTACAGGCGGCTGTGGTACATCCACTGGTCGACGACGCGAATCGGACGCTCAGGCTTTACCAGATGCGCGAGCGAATCCTCGGTAAAGACCGCAAAGCCAAAGCTCGAGATGAGCTCGGGCAGGGCATGGTTGATCTCGGGGTCGTTATGGTAGGGACGACCAGCGAGCACGATGCCGTGGCCACCGTGGTCCTCGACCCACTTAAGAGCCTCCTCGCCCATGGTCTGGATGTCCTCGTGGAAACGCGCGTCGGCCTCAAAGGCAGCGTTGACGGCGGCATCGACCTCGGAGCGCGTGATCTTGGGACCGCGCACGCGACCGCGACCGGCTTGCGCATCGGCCACGCGGTCGACGGCGAGCACCTGGTACAGGCGGCGCTTGAGCTCGGTCTTGTCGTGATAGGGCACAAACGGGTACAGGAACTCGATGTTCTGCTCGCGGATCTCGTCGATGTTGAGTGCCAACGCCGTGGGGTAGCTCATGACGATGGGGCAGTTGTAGCAGTTACCGGCGGTCGGGTCCTCTTTGCGCTCCCAGCGCACGCACGGCATCCAGATGAAGTCGACGTCACGGTCGATAAGGTTCATCACGTGGCCGTGGCTCATCTTGGCCGGGTAGCACACGCTCTCGGACGGCATGGACTCGATGCCCGCCTGGTAGGTCTTTTTGCTCGACTGGTCGGACAGCTGCACGCTAAAGCCCAGGCGCGTAAAGAACGCATGCCAGAAGGGGTAGTTCTCGTACATGTTGAGCGCGCGCGGAATGCCGACGGTGCCGCGCGGGGCCTCGTCAGGACTCAGGATCTCGCGGTTAAAGAGCAGCTCATTTTTCTTTTTGAAGAGGTTGGGGGCCTCGGTTTTCTGCTTTTTGTGGCCAGCACCCTTCTCGCAGCGGTTACCGGTAATGAAGCGCCTGCCGCCGCCAAAGTCGTTGACGGTAAGCTGGCAGTTGTTAGAGCAACGGCCGCAGCGGACTTGCTTTTGCGTCACGGTAAGGTGCGCGATGTCCTCGGCAGAAAGAATGGTCGAGGTGCCGTCGGCGCCGGCGCGATCGCGGGCGAGCAGGGCCGCACCGTAGGCGCCCATGCAGCCGGCGATGTCAGGGCGCACGGCATGCACGCCGGTAAGCTGCTCAAACGCGCGCAGCGTGGCATCGGACATAAAGGTGCCGCCCTGGACGATCACCTGACTGCCAATCTCCTTGGGGTCGCGCAGCTTAATGACCTTGAACAGGGCATTCTTGATGACGGAATAGGACAGGCCGGCCGCGATGTCGCCCACCGTGGCGCCTTCCTTTTGCGCCTGCTTGACGCGCGAGTTCATAAAGACTGTGCAGCGGCTGCCCAGGTCGACGGGGGCCTTGGCATGGATGGCAGCATCGGCAAACGCGCGCACGTCCATGTTCATAGAGACGGCGAAGCTCTCGATAAAGCTACCGCAACCCGACGAGCAGGCCTCGTTGAGCATGATGTGCTCGATAACGCCGTCCTTGACGCGCAGGCACTTCATGTCCTGGCCGCCAATGTCCAGAATGAACTCGACGCCGGGCAGGAACGCCTTGGCGCCGCGCAGGTGAGCGACGGTCTCGATCTCGCCGGAATCGGCCTTGAGGGCCTCGATGAGCAGCGCCTCGCCGTAGCCCGTGGTGGTCACGTGGCCGATGGTGCAGCCGGCGGGGATGTGGTTGTAGAAATCGGCCATGATGACCTTGGCCGTGCCCAGGATGTCGCCGTTGTTGTTGCCGTACCAGGTGTGCAGCAGCTGACCGTCCTCGCCCACGAGCGCGGCCTTCATGGTGGTGGAGCCGGCGTCGATGCCGATGAACACGCGGCCGGTGTAGCCTTCGAGCTTGCCCTTGGGAACGACTTCCTGGTCGTGGCGGGTCTTGAACTCGGCAAAGTCCTCATCGGTGGCAAAGAGCGGGTCCAGACGCTCGACCTCGGCACCCTGCGTGTCACCCAGGGCATCGATGGCCTCGATGAGCTGCGGGAACGTGCTGAGCTTGTTGGACTCGTGCGCCATGGCGGCGCCGCTCGCCACAAACAGGTGAGCGTTTTGGGGCACAATGCGGTGCTCCTCGTCCAGGTTGAGCGTGAGGTAGAAGCGGTGGCGCAGCTCGGAGAGGTACTGCAGCGGGCCGCCCAAGAAGGCGACGTTGCCGCGGATGGGACGGCCGCATGCCAGGCCCGAGATGGTCTGGGTCACGACGGCCTGGAAGATGGAGGCAGCCACGTCCTCGGGGCGGGCGCCCTCGTTGAGCAGCGGCTGGACGTCGGTCTTGGCAAAAACGCCGCAGCGGCTGGCGATGGGATAGATGGTGGTGGCGTTGGCCGCGAGCTCGTTGAGGCCGCTCGCGTCGGTGTGCAGCAGGGTTGCCATCTGGTCGATGAACGCGCCCGTGCCGCCGGCGCAGGTGCCGTTCATGCGCTGCTCGATGCCGTTGTCGAAATAGATGATCTTGGCGTCCTCGCCGCCCAGCTCGATGGCAACATCGGTGGCAGGGATGAGGGTCTCGACGGCACGCTTGCTGGCGATGACCTCCTGGACAAACTCCAGGTCGAGCCACTGGGACAGCAGCAGGCCGCCCGAGCCGGTAATGGCGCAGGTCATCTGGGCCGTCGGCAGCACGGTCGCGGCGCCCTCGAACAGGTCGCGGGCGCAGGCACGGACGTCGGTGTGGTGGCGCTGGTACTTGGCGTAGACGATCTGGTTGTCGTCGCTGAGCACGGCGAGCTTAACGGTGGTGGAGCCCACGTCGATGCCCAGGTGCAGGTTGCCGTGGGCCTGTCTCTTAT
>CABSNH010000029.1 GCA_902478985.1 uncultured Collinsella sp. | reverse complement strand
TCGGGGATGCCGTCGTAGGCCATGGCGCGCTGCACCTTCATGGACTGGATGGCCTTCTTGTTGATCTGGTACTTCTTGCCGTCGAACTCGAACTCGAGCGCGCCCTCGGGGCGCTTGGCCGCCATTAGGCCGCCGCCGTCTCGGTCGACTCGATGTAGTCGTAGCAGGTGTTGCCGTCCTCGTCGGTGAGGTACTTCATCGTCAGGGCGCGCTGGCAGAGCTCGGAGCTGGAGATGGTGAGGTCGTCGAGCTCGGAGGACTGGCCGCGCGGAACGACCTTGGTCCACTTGCGGCCGTTCTTCAGGAGGAGGAGCAGCACGTAGGCGAAGGTCGGGTGGGAGTCGGAATTGTGCTTGACGGTGATCATGCCGCCCTCGTCGGTGACGTTGTCCTCGCCGTACTGGCGCTTGAGCGTCTCCGCCTTGATCTCGGCGAGCGTGAGCTGCGCGGACTCCACTCGGTTGGAGTTGCTGGAGTCCATGAGGTCGCCGTTCATGTCGACCGTGTCGTTGGAGTCCTCGGAGACGGACTCGACGTAGCCGTCCTCCGAGACAAAGCCGAGGCACTTGAATGCGGGGTCGAGCTCGCTCTTGTTCTTGATGACCTTGTCCGGCAGGGTGGTGCCGACGGGGGCCGAGAAGATGTAGCCGCCCTTCACGCCCTTTCCGGCGCTGACGTTGTTGGAGTTGTTCGCGTTGCTGACTTCGGCCATTCGCGCGTCCTTTCTACTACTCGCAGACCCAGAGCTGGACCTGCACCACGTATCTCGCCCTGCGCGTGTCAGGGTCGGGCATCTTGTATTGGTTCGTGACCTCCGGGTGGAAGACGTCGGGAAGCTCGTCCTCAAGGGACGGGACGGCCGCCTTCACCTTCTCGGCGAGGGCCTTCGCCGGCTTCCTGCCGCCCTTGCCCTCGGTCCCCCAGCAGTCGATATCGAGCTGGACCGGCTCAAGGAAGCCGCCGCCCCCTCCGACCTGCTCGACGGTGACGTACGGCTCCGGGTGCCCGGCGACCGGCTCGAGCGTCGCGTCCGAATTGGTGAGCTCGCACAGGCAGCGCGCGACTTCGGCCTCAATATCCATATGGTCATCCCTTCGAAGACAGGGCCGCCTTGGTCAGCAGCTTGTGCTTGGCCTGCGCGCGTTTTGCGTGACTCGTGTTCGCGCGGATCGAGAAGCCCTTCGCGAGCTTGCCCTGGCACTTCCTGACGGTGAATGCCGGGACGTCGTGGCCGTCCGGCGCGAGCATCGACGTCGCGCGGGCGGCGATGCCCTCGGCCTTGCCCCTGAGCATCCCCTGGAGCGCGGCGTTGCCGTCCATCGCCTCGGCGTACCCGAGGCGGCTCCATTTGAACTTCCCCCAGCTGTACTCCTTAGCCATCGGCCGCCTCCAGCTCGACCGGGTAGCACCAGCGTCCCGGGCACGCCTCGGGGGCGTAGGGCCTCGGGTCGCCCACGACGCGCAGCTCCTCGCCGCGCACGCGGACCGAGCAGCCCTTGAGGCGGATGCCGGCCATGTCCCTCGGGAGATGCACCGTGTATGCCACGGTGGCGCCCTCCGGCCGCGAGGCGTCGAGGTCCGCGGTGGCGCCGGGCGCCACGACGGCGTCGACGTCGCGCTCGGCGACCGCCTCGGAGACGGGCTCGTGGAGTTCGTCGTACACCGTCTTGCGGGAGATGACCGTAACCGTCTCGGTCGGTATCCCCGCCATCGGCATCACGCCTCCTCCCAGCGGTCAGCGGCGGTCATGGGCTGGATACTGCGCACGCGGCACCCGGCCAGACCGAGCCGCTTGAGGTCGGAGCGCCCCAGGTAGAGGTCTCCAGTCGGGTTGGCGAACGTGACGCTCGACGAGTACGGGCCGGTCGTCTGCGACTGCTGGGTGATGCCAGCCATGGCGCCGGGCGCGTTGACCGCCCGGGCGACCATGGCCACGCAGACGGACTTCACGTTCTCATCGAACGTGGGGTTCGAGCCGGCGAGGTACTGGACACCCATACGGCGCCGATATGCCCCGCGCAGGTACGCCGAGGCATCCTCGAGCAGCGCGGCAACCCTGGCCTCGTCCTTGGCGGCACCGCAGCGCGCCTCGTAGTCGGCGACTGTAGCGAAGGCGTCCACTAGAGCGTCTCCAGGATGGCGATGAGCTCCGCCTTGGTCGCCCTACGCGGGGCGAAGCCGTTGGCGGCCTCGATGGCATCGCGCAGCTGCTGCACGGTCATCTCGGGTGAAGGCTTCTCGTGCACGGGCTGCTCGGGCTCGTTGTCCACGACGTCCTCGCCCTCGTCCGCCTCGTCCTCGACGGGCTCCGCAGCGGCCTCCGTCTCGGCGGGCGGAATGTCGACGAAGCCGCCGGCGGACAGCTCCGCGAAGCGCTCATCTGCCAGCTCGACCTCCTCTCCTACGTAATGCACCGCGAGGGTCTCGCGGTCACGGTACGGGTAGGTGACCAAAGCGATCATGGATGCTCCTTAGGGTTGCCTAGGCGGTCGGGGCGATGGTGCCCTTGACCACGAAGTCGATGTACTCGGCGAAGAACACGAGGCCGACATAGGCCACGGTGTCGTAGGTCAGGCTCTTGAGCTCGGGCGAGTGGGACACGGCGATGTAGCCGCTCTCGTCGGAGTAGAAGCCGAACAGGTCGTCGCCGTCGGTCGGGGCGACGTAGACCTTGATGTTGTCCTTGACGGTGGCGTAGATCGTGCCGGCGGTCACGGAGCCGGTGGACACGAGCGTGCCCAGGCCCGCCCAGTTCTCGATGTAGGAGATGCCGAAGGCGCTGAAGACCTCGGACTCGCCGATCTGCTTGGCGAAGTCGACCGGGTTGGCGAAGTAGACCGTCTCGCCGCTGCCGAAGCCGTACTCATCGGTGAGGTTGGACAGGGCGGCCCAGGCGTTCGCGGCGGTGGCCACGAGGCTCTTGCCGGTCGCGGCGGTGGTGCCCTCGGCGCCGAGCGCGGCGACGAAGTCCTTCTTGATGTTGCGCTGTATGTCGGAGATCATCGCGGCGTCGGTCTTGTCGACGGCGCCGTCGTAGCCGCGCTTCTTGACCTCCTGGAGCGTGGTCTGCTTGCGGTAGGGCTTGAGCGTCACCTCGAAGGTCGTGACGTCCTCGTAGTCGTAGTTGGACAGCGGGATGTCCTGGCCGGGGGTGTACTCGGCCTCGGAGAGCTTGCCGGTGATCTTCTTCTGGTGCAGGGTCTCGCCCACGGCGGCGTGGATGGGCGCGCAGGTGGACAGCATCGCCGTGAGCTTCTCCAGCGACTTGGTGAAGGTGTTCACGAGGTCGACGTTGCGCGCGGCTGCGAGGGTCTTGATATCGGGCATTGGGGCCCCTTTCTCCCCTTACTTGAAGAGGTCGATGTTGGCGGCGATTGCCGCCATGCGTTCCTTCTTGTCCTCGATTCCGAGGATGTCCTTCTTGGAGGGCTTGCCGGGCTTGGGCTTGCCGCCTGCCTCGGGCGCCTTCGGCGCGCCGCCGGCCGGTTTCGTGATGGCCGCCACGGCCTTGGCCTGCTCGGTGAGGGCGTCCTCGTCCTCGCCGTTGAGCGTGGCCACGATGGAGCGGTCGAGCCCGGTGGCCTTGGCCACGGAGTCGACGAGCGCGGAGCGGGCGGCGCTCGCCTTGAGGGCGGCGTTCTCGCTCTCGAGCGCGCTCAGGCGCTCCTCCACGGTCGGGTCCGTCTTGGGCGCTGCGGCCTTGAGCTCGTCGAGCTCCTTGAGGTTCGCCTTCGAGCGGCTCTCCCACTTGCGCGACTCCTTCAGCGCGTTCTCGTAGAGCGCCTTGTAGTCGGGCGCCGGATCGGTCTCTCCGCCCTGTGCAGGGTCGATCGGATCGGTCTCGGCGGGCGTGGTCTCCTGGGCCATGCTCCCTCCATTTCCGCCCCGTGCGGGGCATCGTCTTGCCCCGTGCGGGGCGCTTTTCGGCATGAAAAAGGCCACCCGTGCGGATGGCCTGGTTCAACGTTTTGGTCGGGTTTCCCCGTATGTGCGGCGGCGAGATCGCTGCCTTATGGCTAGATGCCCAGCTGCTTCTTGATGAGCTCTGAGGCCACCATCGTGCACGTCTGCTTGACGACCGACAGGGACGTCTCGCCGACTGCCCTCGAGATGGCGTCTTTCGCCCTTCCCCATACCTTGGCGGAGCGGATGGCATCGAGATAGTCATACCCATCCCATGTCAGACGCGAGACGGTCACCCCGAGAGGCTCCTCCCCGAAGCCGTCATAGGACACCTCCGCCTCCACGAGGCCGTAGTCCCTCAGGAGCTCTACGTGAAAGGCGATCTGGTCAATATCGTACCGGCCGGAGCAGAGGGCAGTTTCGTCTACCCCGCCCTCGGCGGACTCGGCGGTCATGAGGATGTACCTCACGATATCGAGGTCGCGCCTCATATCGCACCTCCGGAAGAAAAGGTGCGCGCCATCATGCGTAAGCCTCCTCGGGAAGGTTGCCGTCGATGGCGGCATAGGGCTGACCGTTGCGGTCCTCCCAACTTGCGCAGACGTAGTCGTATTTTTCGAGTTCTACGCCATCGTCGTCAATCCATGCGGGCTTGAACTCATCCACAAGCTCATTTGGGACGGCCCAGCCAAACATGTCCTCGCAGTGCTTCCCGCCGATGACTTGTTGAGTGGCGTCAACAGTATCGAAGAAGAAAACCATTCCGTGGCGGCTCAGTTGGGCGTTGAGAAGCTCGACGGAGTCGGTGATGTATTCGCTGAACCTATCATTCAGCCCCACCGTGAACTCGATCCCAGAGTTCGTCATATCGGGCGCTCCCTCCCCTCCTGTACTTAAATAGGGTCACGCGCACGCTCTTGTCCAAGTTGACGACAGCTATGTCGTCCCCGCGGAAGTAAACGGCACAGTGCTGCACCTCTCGACCGTTCGAGATATCGGTAAACTCTACCGCCTCATGCTCGTCGATGACCTCCGACATTATTCTATCGTACTCGTCTTGGCCAAGCCTTGACCTGTAGTCAATTCCGTATTCGCCGGCATGCTTCTTCGCATGGATATTTCTCTTTGCGCCGTTTAGCCAGTTGGGAACCTCAGAGGATATGGGAGGCCGCGCGGAACCGGAGGAAATCACCGCCTCCGACTTGCTCAGCCAGCTTCGCGCCACATCGTAGAGCGTCGGCGTGGCGTCGGCATTGGCCAGGATCTTCTCGGCGAGCGCAGTCGCCTCGTCGAATTCCGCCCTCGTCCTGCGGGTCCGCAGGTATTCGTAGAACTCCTCGGCGTTTGCGAAGCCGTTCGCCTTGATCTCCGCGTTGAGGCGGGTCGCCGCGCTCATCCATCCGCTGCTCTTGTGTCCGACTTTGCGCATGTGCGCGGCGGGGTTGGTCTTCCTGACGTTCTCGGGCAGCTCGCCGCCCTCCATGACCTTGCGTCTGAGCTCCTCTCGCTCGGCTGCGCTCAGCCCCGCGGTCGCGTCGACCTTCTCGAGCTGCCACCACCGCTCGCGCAGTTCCTCCGGCCGCACGCCCTCCACGAGCTCCGCGTCCGGGTCGTCCTCGAAGCCGGGGACCACCTTGCAGTCGCAGTGGCGGTGGAAGTGCTTGAACTCGCCGGCGGATTTGCGCGTGTGGTAGACCGCGCCGCGGCTCGCGAGCATGATGCAGAATGTGCAGGTCTCGAAGCCCGTCGGCACGCGCGCGAAGCGCACGCCGGCGCTCCTGTCGCGGCCCACGTTGGAGATGATCGTCTCGTTCAGGCTGCGGAGCGCGTCGTTGCGGGCGTACTCGCCGCACGCCTTGGCGAACGCCGCTTCTCCGCCCTTCACGAGCTTCTTCGCCTGGTATCTGGCAACGGTGTCGACCGATTCTGGCCTGTAGGTCGTCATGGTGACGGCCTGCTGCAGCCTGGCGCCGTTGCGCTCGGCTAGATCGTCGTACCACTGCGCCGCGAACTCCGCCGCGACGTCGTCGTACCCCTGGACGAAGCCCTCCATGATAAGCTTCGCGGCCTCGCGCTTCTCGGCGACGGTCGCGCCCTCGTGGGCGCGGCACCAGGCGAGCACGGCGGCCTCCACATCGGATGCCGCCCTGTCGCCGATCTTCGCCACGGCCCGGTTGTAGGCCGCGAACTCGGCCGCGCTAATCATAGGCGGGCGGCGCGGGCTCCGCCGCCTGGGTGACGCCCGCCATCAGGTCGAGCGCCGCCGAGCGCGTCACGTTGCGCCTGATCTCGGACGAGACGTTGCGCACCTCGTCGTCGTCGAGGCCGTTGAGGCGCCAGAAGGTCGGCGTGCCGGCGAAGCCCTCGACCACAGACGCGAGCTTGATGGAGCTGTCGGTCTGCTGGGCCAGCGTCGGCATGGCTGGGTTCAGGAAGTGGACGGACACGCCGCAGGCGTCCTCGGCCTCCTCGTAGGAGCACCCGAGTTCCGTCGCGATCGCGGCGGTCGCGGCATTCGCCAGCGCCGCCTTGGCCTCGCGGATGAAGCTCTTGCACTTGAGGATGAGCGGCTCGTTCTCGGCGTAGATCGCCTCGGCGGAGCTGGGGTTGTCGCTCATGATGCCGAACTGCCCCACGTGGATGCCGGTCGCTGCGCTCATGCGCTTGCACAGGTTGCCGAAGTGCTCGGTCATGGGCTGCATGCTCGGCTGCGTGAGCTGGCCGAACTGCGGAATCGTGCCGTCCTCGGTCTTGGTGACCTCGAAGATGGAGCCGATGAAGGCGCTCCATTTGGTCTTGTCGGCGAACGCGTCTCCGTCGGTGCCCAGAAGGTACTTCTGGGTCGAGGCGGCGAACGCGGCGGCGATCTCCTCGTTGACGTTGGCGCGCATGGCGCAGTCGATGTTCCAGCGCACCTCGGAGTTGATCCTGGACACGCCGAACGGTCGGTCGTCATCGGGATTGTGCGGCATGACGAACATGGGCACGGCGCCCAGGCCGTGCTCCACGTACTCCGCCGCCCACTCGTTGCGGCGAACCTCGCGGATGCGCACCATGCGGTCCGGCAGCATCACGTTGACCCAGTCCGGGCGGTCCGTGGGCCGCCCGCGGTCCTTGGCGAAGGAGACGACGAACATGCCGGAGGACAGGCACTCGTGGACGTCGTCCCAGATGCCCGTGCACAGGGTCGGCGGGTACGCCGAGATGCGGGCGTGCCCGTCCTCGTCCGCCGTCACCACGAGCATGGAGAAGCAGTACTTGAGTGCGGAGTTGACGGCCTTGCCGACGCGCGTGGCCATCTTGTTGCGCTTGGCCACGGAGGTGAGCAGGCCGTCGAAGTCCTCGTCGTCGGGGCACGTGAACCCGTCGAAGGCGATGTGGTCGCGCATGACCTCCACGCACTTGTATCCCCAGCCGCACGCGACCTCCAAGTCGCGCAGCGAGTCTGGCACGGCGATGCCGAGGTCCTTGAGCATGTTGCGCGCCTCGTAGTAGTCCGAGCGCAGGAGGTTGCCCCTGTAATGGGTCTGCCAGCTGTTGAGCAGGCAGCGCACCGTCTCGCGGTCCTCCTCGAGCAGGCCGTCGGCGGACGCCACGGCGTAAGGTATCGAGATCAAGTGACCCTCGCCTTCATTCCGGGTTTTCTCTTCGATGTGTTGAGCGCGAGCAGCGCCAGCCCCGCGGCCTCGATGGGCGCGGCGTTGTCGCCGCCGAAGCCCCAGCCGCCCGACGAGCCGATCTTGCGCTTGGGGGACGTCTCGGCCGACAGGTCGAGCGCCGGGCACGCGATATGCGTGACCGAGCCCGCCTTCGCGCCGGACGAGATGAGGCTGGCGGCGGTCACGGCCTGGTCGGTGCTCGGGCGCAGGATGTAGTCCTTGGGCATGCCCATGCCCTCGAGCTTGTCGCACAGGGCGCCGGCGCCCGCCTTGCCGTCGATTGCGACGCAGGCGTACCTGCCCGCCCTCGCGGCGATCCAGTAGGCCAGCCAATCCGTGCTGGGCTCCGGGTCCTTGCAGAAGGGAAGCTCCACGTGCACGGTCGCAGACCCGGGCGGCCGCACGGCGCACGCCACGGCGACGGTCGAGCCGTCGGCGCTGAACCTCACGCCGGCGCAGATCCTGCAGCCGGCAGTAAGCTCTGGGCCGCTCCCCACGAGGCACTCGCCCCATGCGGCGGCGCCGATGACCGGCGGCTCCACCTGCTCCTCCGAGGGCAGCCAGTAGCCCAGGTACTCCTGGGCGGCGCCAAGCTCGTCCATGTCCTTCATTCCCGTGCGGATGGCGCGGATGTCGGCATGGTATCCGAGCGAGGGCATGACCTCCGGCCAGCGGCTCTCGTCCCAGATGTCGCCGACCTCCTCGACGCCGTACTCCAGCCAAAGCAGGTCGGACGCCTTCTCGCCGCCCTCCCACGCCTGCTGCCGGAGGTTCTTGAACACCTCGGCGGGGTTGCCGGCGCGGGTCGGCGTTCCGGCGTACACGATCATCAGGTTTTGCTTCGCGCCGGACGTCGTCGTCGGGTTGATAACCTGGGTGTGGATGCCCGTGAGCTCCTGGGCCTCGTCGTATATGACGATGTCGAAGGAGAAGCCCAGGCGCGAGGACTTGGTCCTCGTCGAGAACTGGATGACGCCGCCGGAGCTGAACCGCATCCACTCCTGGCCGGTCTGCGAGCAGACCTCGACCAGGAGCTTGCGCCAGCGCGGGATTCCCTCGGACGTGTCGCCGACACGGCGCCCGAAGATCTTGCGGAAGCGGCCGACCATCTCCATGGTCGTCGAGTAGTTGTGCTCGGTCCAGAGCACCTTGTAGCCGGCGAGCGCGGCCATGACCGCGACCCACACGATGATGTCGACGGACTTGCCCTGCTGTCGAGGGATGGAGATGCCGACGCGCGGATGGACCCACTTGCCGCTCGCGTCCACGGCGCCGATGTCGTGGGCGAGCTGCTCCTGCCACGGCACGAGCTTGTATCCCATCGTCGGGGCGAGCTCGACCGCGAGAGAGCCGATGGACCTCTCGTAGGGCTGGACGAGGCGGAGCCTCGGCTTAGCCGAGGACGTCGCGCAGGACCGAAACGGCGTTGATGATGACATCGTCGCCACCGTCCTCCCCAGCCCCCTCTATCCGTTCAATCTGCTCGAGCGTCTCGCGGTACTCCTTGGCGAGCCGTGCCGCCTGGCTGGGCTCGGCATCGTAGAGCTGGCGCTCGATGATCTGCCGCACCCACCGGAGCCTCCCGAGCGTGTCCTGGCGGCCGTCCGGGCCGTCCGCGGGAGGCGCCGAGACGCCCGCGCCCACGGACTCCCCCGTGGACTCGTCGGTCGCGATCTCGCCGCTCTCCTTCATCCTCTTGATGAGGGCGCACACGCCCGAGCGCGACCTCTTGAGTTTCTTCGCGATAGCCGCAGGTCCGAGCGCCGGGTACGCGTTTCTGACGAACTCCCGCTCGTCCGCGGTCCAGGGCTTGCCCCTCGGCTTCGTGGACTTCGTGGACATTCCATGCACCTCCCGGTATGGACTCGGTTTCGGGGCCTGCGCAAAAAAGGCGCAATGCCGTGGGGCGAGCCTTCGGCCCCCCCGGGGAGGGGCCATCCCCCAGGGTCGGGTCACCACGGCAGCGAGGTCGAGCAGCCCACGTCGCGGGGGCGCGGCGATATCGAGCCGTTCAGCGCGGCGAGGCTCTTGTTGCCGCGCCGCTCGTTGCAGATCCGGTGCGCCGGCGCGACGTTCGCGCGGTCGATGGGCGAGCCGCCCTTGGATACGGGCACGATCTCGTCCACCTCGAAGCTCATCGGGTCGCCCGCGGGCAGGTCGTAGTCGATGGCCATGCCGCAGATGTGGCACGGCAGCCCCTGCGCCTTGAGCCAGGCGCGCACCTGCCGGCGGGCGTGGCCGTTGGCGTAGCGGGTCTTGGTGGCCAAGGCTAGCGCTCCACCGGGGAGCGGCCCCTGTTGGCCATGCATTCCTCGAGCCCCGCGTAGCGCAGGCTCTCGACCGCCTTGCCGGCCCCCTTGCACTTGCGCCCGCCCGCACGGCGGGCAATGCCCAGGGCGCGGCGGAATGCCCACGCCATGACGGTGTCGTACCGTCTTGCGGCGCGAACGATAGCCTCGCGTGTGACCACGGACCCACCTCATTAGGTTGTTGCTTAATAGAAAGGCCGGAGTCCCTGAACTGCTGAAGGGAGCCCCGGCCACTCATCTGTGCTTCCACGCACATCCGACCCGCAAGCCGCGCGGGCGGCGCTGCGAATCGACACCCTAGTTATATCCCAACCGAAACGTGCAACGGTGTGCAATTGTGTGCAATCGCGTGCAACTGTAGGCAATCACGTGCAACGGTGTGCAATTGTGTGCAATCGCGTGCAGTCCGCAGGTAAAGAGAAACCCGCCGGCGCTGGGCCGACGGGCAACGATGGAGATATATGCGGTTCAGACTGCAGCGCGGCCAAGACCTGATCGGGCTGCCGCCAGACCGACCATATCCGTCCAGTCCAGGGCGGCGCACAGGTCGGAGTTCACCGACCTCACCGACACCCCGAGCGTCCCAGCGATCTCCTGCAGCGTGCGGTCCTCGCAGTAGCGCAGCTCCAGCACGTCGCCCCATCGCTTGCCCGGGTTGGCGGAGCGCACGCCCACGCAGAGCTCGCGGCCCCGCTCCACCTCGCGCCGCAGCTCGGACAGCTCCGCGCCGCTGCGGCGCTCGTAGTCTATGCGGTCGTCGGTGGACCTCATGAAGTCCGTGCCGTGCGCGCCCTTGCCGACGGCGTCGTAGCGCTGGGCGCGCACCTGCTCGCGCGCCTGCATCGACTCGATGACCGCCAGGCGGCGGTCGATGCCGCGCTGGGCGGCCCGTACGGTATCGAAGTATTCCCTTGCGTCCATGTGACCTCCCGCGTGGTACCATGCTCTACGCCACATAGAGGATGCCGGGAGGCGTCTTTGCCAAAGGCCGCCGGCGCTCCTACGCCAGCGGCCTTAATTATATATCTACCTATGTCTACCTGCGGAAACTTAAAATCTCATCGCGACCTCGCGCCGAATGGCCATGATCTCGTCGTGCACCGCACCAGACCCGGCCAGGTAGCGGTCGACCCTGTCGCGCTTGGGCTTGGCACCCTTGCGCCTCGCTTCCCTCGCACGGTCCTGCTCGTGTTTTCTCCGACACTCCTCCGAGCAGTACTTGGCCTTCGGCGCCTGGGGGATGAAG
Source organism: uncultured Collinsella sp. (assembly GCA_902478985.1). Lineage (GTDB taxonomy): Bacteria > Actinomycetota > Coriobacteriia > Coriobacteriales > Coriobacteriaceae > Collinsella. The sequence goes on along the minus strand of CABSNH010000029.1, from coordinate 3,173 downwards.
ATCCTCCCGCAGACCGCGCAGCTCCTCTCCTGCACGTCCCACATAACGGTCATCTCATCGACCTCCTGCACCTGCGGACGCGCCGCGCCTCGATGCTCTTGCGCACTCGGCGGTTCTCGATAATTATCCGCCACAACTTCTCAAACAACCTCATTGCTTAGCCTTCCTCGACCTCTTGAGTGCGCGGGCCCGGTCGCGCTCCAGCGCCCGCGCCCTCCGCTCCGTCTCCCCGATCTGCGCCGACGTCACCCGCGGCGCGTCGGCCCGTCCATGCACGAGCGCCCGGCGCGCGGGACCCGACACCAGATCGGGCACCGTGCGCCAGGCGGTTGCGCGGAACAAGTCGGTCGCCGAGCGGATCACCGGCTGTTCCAGCTGTCCGCGAGCATGGCGACGGCCTCTTTTTGCGGCGTCGCCATCAAGCTCCCCCACGCGATGCTGTTGGACATCCCGCAGGAGGGACACGTCACGCTCATCACATTGGGCCGGTCCAGGGAGCGCTCGCGCACATCCTCAACCACAGGCTCGCCCCCGCACCGGGGACACACCTTGAACTCGACATCGTTAAAGGTCACAACTCTCTCCCATCTCCCTAAACTCATCCTCGTAGCACCTCGGGCAGACGGCGTAGCCGAACCCGAGCTCGTTGTGGATCAGCCGCGAGGTGTAGCTCTCGCCGAATGCGAGCCAGCACCCGCACTCAGCGCATTCGACTGCAGTCGAGAAGTCGGCCGCACTCACGCTTGCGCCGTCCGGCACGTGCCAGTCCCTATACTCGGACCGCTCGGGCACCCACCTAATCGCTCGCTTCATGGGCCAGCTCCCCTCCGCTCCCAAGAAAATCGGGCACCAGTGCCGCGACCATGGCGACGGTCTCGAGGGTGGTCATCTCGGTCGCGAGGGCATGACAGTACTCAAGGACCTCAATGTCATCGACCGCAACAGGGTCTTTGCCCTCGATCGCGCTCAGCACGCCTCGTGCGTCCTCGGCGATTTCGTTAATCAGATACGTCTTCGTTTTCGCATAGATCTCGTGCACCTAAAGCTCCTCTCCGCAGAACGGGCAGTACTTGATGTCCTCGATGTAGGCGTCCGCCGTCACGGCGGCGCTGACACAGTCGCCACACGAGCCGTTGACCGAGACGTCGAGCATCACGCTGGTATCCAGCTCAAGCCTGACGATCGGCTCGCCGTCGTATCGGCGCATCAGGGTCATGGAGCCCACGGACCGGTTACGGACGCCTCGGTCGGGCGCAGAGTGAATGGACGCGATGCGGGATCCACCACAGAAATAGCAACTCATTCGCCATCACCCGCGAGCAGGGAGTGAATGCGGTAGCAGATGCTGTGGAGCGCCCTCGCCTGGCACAACGTGCCGCCGCACCTGTCAGCGCAGGCATCGCACATCCCAGAGACAACGTTGTAGGCGTGCGTCGGTTCTTCGCTGGCAGGGCAGTTCATAGCAGCTTCGATATCGTTCATCAGGGCGCCGAACGTATCCGGGCGGATCAAGTGCATCTCGTCCACCCTCACGACCCCCTCATCGCAGCTGGCACGCCAAACGCCAGCGCCGAGCAGATACTCATATCTCTTGACCGTGCACTCCATGCCGCTGTCCGCAAAGAGCGTCGCGGTCGACAGGGAGACCTTGCGTCCCTCCTTGTCGACAGGACCCAACGGCATCACTTCCCCGTCCGGTGTCATCACGCTGTCAACTGTGAGACGTTCCCCCATCACTCGTTCGGCCTCAACGGCGACGGCGGCATGCTGCGGTGCATAGGGCCTTTCCACCTCATCGAACCACTCGTTCCTATCCTTCACTTCGTACTCCAATCCTTCTCGATTCCCTTCTCCTCCGCAACCATGATCAGCGCGCGGTTGACGCATCGCCTCGCCTGGCGCAGCTCCTCGCAGATGTCGCACCCCTGTCGCAGCCTGTCGCACTCCCTGAGCGACCTCTTGGCATCCTCGAGCCTGCCGATGGCGAGGTCGATCCAGTCGGCGGGGCCGCACCTGTAGCTCACCGCGACTCACCCATCACGCCGAAGATGTCGGCCAGGATGTCGCCCGACGACGCCGCGAACGGCTCGGGACTGATCGGGTCGTAAGTCACCTCGAGGTAGCCCGGGTAGCCGATCGTCACGCCAGTGGGCTCGCGCCCCGGAAGAAGCTGGTAGCCCCAGGCCACGCTCACTCTGTGCTCGTCCAGGATGGTCTCGGTGCGCTCCACGCGAAACCTGTAGCCGCCCACCCGCTCCGTGTCGTACGTGTCATCGGCCCAGGGAATCCGGTGCCTGTCGAGGGCGTCCCGGTAGGCCCTCATCACTGCTGATATCTCGGTCAAAACCTTCTCACTCTCCTATCTCAAAAGAATTAGGTGTTCTTTGCGCCGGGGGCTTCCCCGACGGCGTCGTTTCCGCCCTCTAGCGGCGGGAACCCCATCGCCTGCTGGCCCAGCTGCCCGGCCGCCGTTGGCACACCTTTGGCATACCTCCAGCTCGGTTCCTTGCCGCGCGCGAGCTTGGCGATGTCCTCGTACAGGTCGGCCTTCTGCTTCCGGCTGGCACGCGCCGCGGCGAGCTTCTGCTTCTTGGCCAGCAGAACGGCCTCCCTGCTCGACATGACGTTCGCCATGTAGATGCGCGTTATGTCGAGCGGGCGGCCGTGGGCGGGATCGGCCTTCTCGTTCCTGAGCATCTCCATGAGGGTGATCATGACGCCTCCGCTATCTGGCGCTCGAGCTCGGCTATGAGCTCGTCATCGGTCTTCACGGGCTGCCACACGGCGGCGCGCTCGACCTCCTGGGAGGTCTGCCCGCCGCGGACCGCAAGGCCCGCGTCGAAGCCGACCTGCTTGCGGCTCCAGTTGCGGGCGAGCGCCCACACGTCGGTCACGGGCAGGCCGCTCGGCAGCGTCCACCCCTGCGCGGCGTAGTGGTCGAAGAACTGGCGGGCGTCGCCCCGGAGGCAGTTGGCGGCGAAGTACGCCTCCACGTCCTCGGCCGACGGGGGCTCGAAGTCATCGGGTGCTTGGCGGGCCGCGCTATAGCCCGCTAGGGCTATCTCCTTCTCCTTCTCTTTCTGTCGGCTACCCCCTTGGCTGCTGGGTCGGCTACCCCCTTGGCTGCTGGGTCGGCTACCCCCTTGGCTACCCCCTTGGGTAGCAACAATGCC
>CABSNH010000028.1 GCA_902478985.1 uncultured Collinsella sp. | reverse complement strand
CAGCGTCAGATGTGTATAAGAGACAGGCTGGCATAGGTCGTGAGCCATCGGGGTTTCGATGTTTCCCATGACGGAGAGCTCGCGACGGGCGAGCATCTCATCGTAAATGCTGGTGAGCGTGATACCTCGGGCGGATTCACGCATGGTGAGGGGGCTGATGATGGGGGAATGATTGGTGTCCATGAGGACTCCTTTCTGTTGGTTGTGTTGTGGAATAGGATTGTTGCCCGCGGAGGGGCTGGCGGGCTACAGGGTTCGTCCGAGCCTGAGATCGAGCTCGGTTGTGGGGCAGGCTGCCTGTCCGTGCGGCTCGCAAGCGCCAAGGGCTCCAAAGCGATGAAGCGTTGCGACGGGCGTGGTATAGGCGAGCCGCAGCTGATGCTCGACAGGGGCGCATCCGTCTTTTTTGTAATGGGCCGTGTAGTACTGCGCGATGCTGGCGTTCATCTCGCTGCCATTGCGATGGCGCTCAAACTGGCGTCTGCAGGTCTCGATGATCTTTGCTACCGACTTGGGTGCCGTCGCGGGAACAAGGGCGAGATAGCCCTCAAATAGCTCGTTGACGCTCAGGAGACACAGCAGGTCGATTAGTGTCCTTATGGCTGCTCCCTCGGCGGAAAAGTGCGCGGTCATGCGGTTATATCGGTTGCGGTCGACGATGGCCGCATGGGGTCTTGGAGTTTTCTGCCCCGCAGCGCCGGGCTTTTGCCGGGCCTGTGTATCGAGCTCAACGTTGCAGCGCTTGAGGCCGTCCAACGGAAGGAACAGTGCGGTGCGCAGGGTGTTTCGCTTGCTTTCGAGTTCATCACGCTCGTCGGGTTCCCATTCGAGCTTGAGTTTCGTGTCGAGCGCCGTAAGCATATGGGCTAGGCAGCCTACGGTAAGAACGTACGAATCGTTGTCGCGTTTTGGGGCATAGGGGTCTGTCAGCTTGCGAATGTCGGGGTCGCCCATGATCTTTGTGCAGCGTTTCAGCAGTTGAGGGTGGTCGGCCAAGATCGTCGCGAGCGGTAGCGACGCGTAGTTCTTGATGGTCGCGGCGGCAAAGGCGGCGTCATATTCGTTTGCATATGCTCGCTCAATGCGGGCATCCAGAATGCTTTTCTTATCGCCGTCTTCAGCGTGGTGGTTTGTCATAGCTTCTCCAATCGGTTGATGTTCGTGCTGTTTGTTGATGTGTTGGTTGTCGTGAGTGATGTGCTTGCCGTGGGTGATGTGCTGACGTTGGGGTGCTATGCGGTTTTCAATGAGCCCGTGAGGCAGTTGCTGCAGGGGCGGGATGGAACGGCCCATGCAAGGCGGAAGGCATCGTGCTCAAAATCGAGACAGCAATGCCCTGGGCGCCTCACATGTGGCAGTTACCTCATTAAGTTGTCATTGCGTTTGGGGTTGTACTTTGCCGATCTTCTTTCTCTTACACGCTGAAAACTGAAACTGAATATGCTCGATCAAACGATGACCACCGGAGCGGTCATCTTTAAAGTACGTTCGTTTTGCTGATTTGACAAGACTAATTTTGAAATTTTTTCTACGGGGTGAAACGAGGTTCGTGGAACGGTCGCGCTTGGTGTCGCCAGCTATGTATGTGGTGGCTCAGCGTTTGGCTGGAACGATTGAGCCCCGAGATGGCGTCCCGTTCATGTTCGGGACAATATGACTTTTTACCCGTTGCAGACAGAGCCGCCGTGGGTGTTCTGTATGATGGCTCAGACAAGGTTGTTCAATGACAGGGAGGCATATATGGCAATCAAAGCCATCGCGATGGATATCGACGGTACGCTCACCAACGACCAAAAGGTCATCAGCCCGCGTACGCGCGAGAAGCTGCTCGCGGCGCAGGAGTCGGGAATTAAGCTCATCTTGGCTTCGGGTCGTCCCGCATGGGGGCTGCACGCCTTGGCGCAGGAGCTCGACCTTCAAAACCATGACGGTCTTCTAGTCGCTTTCAATGGCGCGCATGTGGTCGATGCTCAGACCGATGAGGTCCTTTTTGACCAGGCCATGCCGGCTGACGAGCTGCACCGTCTGATTGATCATCTGCGTAATTTTGACGTGATCCCTATGATTTCGCTCGGTCGTAATCTGCACGTCGAGGATTCGTACCATTGCATGATCACGCTGCCTGACGGCTCGCAGAAGAATATCGTCAAGTATGAGCGCGATGCGTGCGATCTTAAGATTCGCGAGGTCGAGAGCTTGCATGAGGTTGTGGACGCTTATCCCGTGGACAAGCTGCTGACGGCGGGCGATCCGGCCTACCTGCAGGCGCATTACGAGGAGATGTATGCGCCCTTTAAGCAGACGCTTTCGGGCATGTTTACGGCCGACTGGTACTTTGAGTACACGGCGCCCGGTATCGACAAGGCCCGTGCGCTCGAGGGTGCCCTGCCCAAGCTCGGCATCGATGCTAGCGATGTCGTATCGTTTGGCGACGGCCAGAACGACAAGTCCATGATTGAGTGGGCCGGCACGGGTGTAGCCATGGGCAACGCCGTCGATGAGGTTAAGGCTGTGGCCCAGATGGTGACCGCCAATAACAACGAAGATGGTATTGCGGTGGCGCTGGATAAGCTGCTGGGCTAGAATCGCCGATTAATGCATGATTCGGGCGCCTGCTCGCGGGCGTCCTTTTGTTAGGGAGGGTGCCGTGTCCGCATTTCCGTTCGACGCCGTTATCTTTGACATGGACGGCGTCATTGTCGATACCGAGTATTACTACTTGGGCGAGACTGCCGCGTTTGCCAAGGAGCTGGGGCTTAATCTGACTCAAGAGGAGTTGAATGGGCAGGTCGGTACCTCCCATCAGTTCTTCCTGCATATGCTGGTCGATTGGTTTGAGCGCGCCGGTAAGGGGCATTTCACTGGCGAGGAAGCGTTGGCCCGTTGGGACGAGTGGGCGCATAAACGTCCGCGCGACTATCAGGCTTTGATTAACCCAGGCGCCGTGGATACGATTCGAGAACTGCCGCGCCGTGGCGTTCGCGTGGCGCTTGCCAGCTCGTCTCCCATGGTTAGCATCGAGGAAGTGCTCAACGCATGCGGGCTGTCGGATGCCTTTGAGTATGTGGTGAGCGGCGAGCAGTTTAAGGAGAGCAAGCCCGAGCCCGACATCTACCTGCATGCGCTGGATCTGCTGGGGCTGCCCGCGAATCGCTGCTGCTGCGTTGAGGACTCGGTGCCTGGCATCACTGCCGGCAAGCGAGCCGGTCTGACAGTCATTGCCAAGCGCGAGGAACGCTTTGGCTTTAGCCAGGATGCCGCGGACAAGATTATCGACCAGCTGCCGGAGCTGCTCACGCTTTCTTAGGAGCGCGGTAGTTGCGCGTTTTTCGGGTCAGATGAGTAAATACCCGACATTTTGGTGCGGCACCAAGCATACTTAATGCTAATGCGGGCTTAAGGGCTTGCTGAATGCCCTTGGGCCCGCTTTAGACTTAATTGTGCTGGGAGAGGGTATATGCCACCGACTGAAGGGCTAACTGACGGTAAAGCAGCGATACCGCTGTACCAACAGGTTATCGATATCATTAAAAACGAAATTAACTCCGGTGCCTACAAGGCGGGCGCGCGGATACCCAACGAATTCGAATTGGCTGAGAGCTATAAAGTTGGCCGCGTTACCGTGCGACGCGCTATTGAGGAGCTCGTCCAGCAGGGCTATCTAACGAAGCGGCAGGGGAAAGGCACGTTTGTCAATGCCCCCAAGCTTAAGCGCAAGATTCGCCAGAAGGATGACGTCCAGAGTTTTTCGGACGCATGCCGCGTTAACGGAATGGAGCCGGGGGCGTGCGTCATTTCGAGAAAGAAACTGCCGGCGGATTCCACCGAAGCGCAGTTCTTTGGTGTTCCCGTTGGAACTGATTTGATTTGCGTTGAGCGTGTGCGTACTGCCGATGGAGTCCCCGTCATGCTCGAGAACAACATATACGTTTACGAGGACAACGCTTATCTATCAACGGCACCTCTATCTAACCAATCCATTTTTGAGTTCGTGCGCAACCGGACGGGCCGTACGCCCGCGTTTACCGACCCGTGCACACTCGAGATCGCGTGCGCGTCGCCCGAGGTCGCTCGGCTGTTGGCAGTTCCCGTTGGCGAACCCTTGTTTTATATGGAAGCCTTCTTTTTCGATGGGCAGCGGCGGCCGTTTATCATCGGTCGTCAGCGAATCGTTGGGTCTCGCTACGTTTTTGACATCTAGGACATTGCGAATGGAAACGCCCGGTGGATCATCTCACCGGGCGTCTCCATACCGTTCACGGCGCGAACGCAACCGTTCAACCGCGTTGCGGCAATCAGTTTGAAATTATCTTGATGAAGGAAAAAGCTGCTGGTAATCTATGGGACGTCATAGAACGTTTGCCTTGTGCAAACGTTGAAGCGAGATGCGATGCAGTCTCGAGTTCTTTGGAGGTATCTATGTCAGATACGAAGGCGAAGAAGACAAACAGACGTTTTAAGTTCAAATTACCGCATGTCTATACGATCATGTTCTTGCTGATCGTTGTCTTTGCGGTCCTGACTTGGATTGTTCCCTCTGGTCAGTATCAGCGCAAGACGATTTCGACAGCGGCGGGCGAGCGTGAAGTTGCCGTTGCTGGAACCTATGAACAGGTCGATAAGAACTACACCGATTCAGAGACCGGCGAGACCATCAATCTGGGCCAGGATATCTTCGCGGTCCTGCAAGCGCCCACCAAGGGTATCCAAGAGGCAGCCGACGTCGTTGCGTTCGTCTTATTGATTGGCGGATCGTTCGCAATCATCACCAAGACCAACGCTTTGAATGCCGGCATGAGCCGTGTGATTAAAAAGCTCAAGAACAAGGACATCCTCATCATTCCCATCACGATGACGTTGCTGTCCATTTGCGGCACTACGTTTGGTATGTCTGAGGAAGCCCTGCCGTTCTATGCCATCTTCATTCCCATCATGATGGGTATCGGGTATGACTCGATGACGGCGTTTATCATCTGCTTCCTTGGTCCTAACCTGGGATATTGTGCTTCGACCATCGACCCGTTTAATGTTTTGATCGCCCAAGGCATCATTGGTATCGAGGGCAATCCTCAGCTGTGGCTGCGCGCCGTTTCTTGGGTCATCTTCACTGCCGTCGGTATCGCATGGGCCATGCGCTATGCCATGCGTGTCAAGAAAAACCCCGAGTCGTCCATTACGTACGAGGACGACAAGCTCAAGCGTGTTGAGTTTTCCGTGACCGATGCCTCCATCGAGGAAGAGTTCACTACCCGTCAGAAGCTCGTGCTTATCGATTTTGCCTGCGGTATGGGCATTATCGTCTGGGGTCTTGTTACCCAGGGCTGGTACATGAATGAGATTTCCGCCGTGTTCCTTGGCATGGGCTTGCTTGCCGGTATCCTGGGCGGCCTTGACCAGCAGACGATCGCCGAGGAGTTCGTTAAGGGTCTTGCCGACTTTGCGTACGCTGCCATCGTTATCGGTATCGCTCGCGGTATTCTGGTCATCGCCGAGGGCGGCATGATCATCGACACCATCCTCCAGGCGCTCGCTACTGCGCTTGCCGGTGCACCCGCCGCCGTCTACACCACGTTTATGTATATCGTCCTTGGCCTGCTCTCTTTGCTAGTTCCCTCGAGTTCTGGCCTGGCGGCGCTCACCATGCCCGTTATGGGCCCCCTGACCGAGCTCATGGGCCTCAATCCCGAGGCGGCCGTCACCGCGCTCCAGTTTGCCAACCAGACCATCAACACCATCAGCCCCGTGGCGGGCATGACGGTCGCCGGTCTTGCCGTGGCTAGGATTTCGTTTGGCCAATGGTGGAAGACCATTTGGAAGTTCTTCATTTTCATGGTCGTCTTTGGCCTGATCGTAACGGCAATCTCTGGCATGCTTCCGGTGTAGGTGGTTGTGATGTCTGATCGTTTGACGGTCCTGACGTCTAAGAGCGTCTTTACCGGTACGGGGGACCTGCCGTTTGAAGGTTTCGTAGCGGTCCGTGGCAATCGAATTGAGGCTGTTGGCACCAAGTGCGAGGTAGCTTCGTATTTGACCCAAGCGGACGAGGTAGTTGACCTGGGCGACCGCACCGTCATGCCCGGCCTGATCGATGTGCATACCTTCTATACGGGCTGGGCACTGCGGACGTTGGGGTCTGATCTGTCCGGCGTCGCCGATGCCAAAGAGGCCGTGTCGCTCTTGCGTGCATGGAAAGAAGATCATCCGGATTGCGCGGCGGCTTTTGGCCACAACCTACCCGAAACGTTGGCATCGGATGCCGAGAACGCAAATACAGCAGCTGTGTTTGACGAGTGTTTTGGCGATATCCCTGTCGTCTGCTTTACACCGGGCGCGGAGACCTGTGTTCTCAATGCTGCCGCCAGTGCGCGATACGGCTTCACACCCCAGGCGTGCTATGCCGAGAAGATCTGGCGCATGATGAGCGATTTCCTCGTGCTGCCTGAGGTACGTGCCGGGTATTCGGACTACATGAGCATGCTTAACGAACGCGGCGTTACCGCCATCAAGGAGATGGCGTTTGATGACTACTACGGCTTTGCCGACGAAATGGCTCGCCGTGAGGAATCTGGTGAGCTGACGGTTCGCGTCTCTATGATGTCGCAGCCGGTGGGTGCCGGTGCAAATCTGGCATATGCCCGCGAGGCACGAGAGCGCTTCCGGGGACCGTTCGTTCGTTTTTCTGGCTTCAACCGTATGACCGATCGAGGCGTATGGGCGGGGCTTGCCGAGATGATTGACCCCTATGAGGACACGGCCGATGCGGGCGCTGCCGGCAAGACGGTTGTCGAGGAGCCCGAATGGGATCTGATTGAGAACGAGCTGCGTGCAATTGATGCTGACGGCTTCCGATATTCCTTGCATTGCCAGGGCGATGGCGCCGTTCGTCGCACCGTGGCGCTCTATGCCTCGCTGCCTCGAGACGAGCATGGACGGATGCTTCGCCGCCATGCGATTACCGATCTCGAGAACTCTGACCCGACCGATCTTGTCGAGTTTGGCAAGTTAGGTGGAATTTGCGAGGTCTATCCGCAGATTCTGACGCTGGACCGGCGCGAGGATTGCCTGTCGATGATGCGTCGACAAATTGGCGAGACGCGACTTTTGCACAGCTGGAATCGCCGCGGCATGGAAGATTCCGGATGCACAGTGTGCTGTGGAACGGATTTGCCGCTGCTGATTCCGAGCCTGGGCGAGTCAATCTACAGCGCGTGCGGTGGATTCTTCGCCGACGGACTGCCCGTGAATGAGGTCAACACGCTGACGCTTGTCGAGCTCTTGCGCGCTTGGACTGCCGGGGGCGCGTACGATCTGATGCGCGAAGACGAGCTGGGTACGCTCGAGGTCGGCAAACTTGCCGATATCTGCGTGCTCGATCGGGATGTGTTCGACCTCGATTATCGCGACGCACGCGATCTTTCGGTTGATATGACGATGTCGGACGGACAAATCGTGTTCGATCGAAATAAGGAGGCATAGGATGTCTGAATCCAAACCGACGCTGCGCCGCGAACAGATTGCGGGCATGAATATCCACTACATCATGTGGTCGCTCGATTACTTCCTTGATGTGCAGCAGCGTTTGGGCTTTGAGTCCATTGAGCTGTGGTGTGCGGAGCCACATGTGACGCTCGACCACACGGGCTACTTTGAGGCTGAGGTCCTGGCGAAAAAGGCTGCAGACCGTGGGCTTAGGTATCGTACTCTGTGCCCCGAGAATGTTGTCTATCCTTGGCAGTACTGCGCACGCAAACCGCTGCATGAACAGCGCAGCCTGGCGTACTTTAAACACGGCATTGAGCTTGCCGAGGTACTTGGGTGCGACCGTATGTCCGTCAACTCGGGCTGGGGCGACTGGGACGAGGACCGCGAGGAAGCCTGGAAGCGCAGCCGCGAGCACTTGTCCATTCTGGCGGAGTATGCCGGCGAGCACGGTCTGGTGCTTACGATGGAAAGCCTGCGTCCCGAGGAGAGCAACCTTGTGACGACGGTTTCCGATGCGAAGCGCATGATTGACGAGGTCGCGAGCCCGTACTTACAGCCCATGGTTGATACAACCGCGATGGGCGTTGCAGGCGAGACGCTTGAGGACTGGTTTGCCGCTTTTGGTGATGGGGCAATTCACGAGATGCACTTTATCGACGGCGACCCGTATGGCCATCTGGTGTGGGGCGATGGCAAGCACGATATGGACGCCTTCGTCGCCACACTCAACGCCCATGGTTTCGACGGCATGCTGGGCCAGGAAATCACGGACGGCCGTTACTACGATGACCCGGCGGCGGCAGATGCCAAGAACATGGCCGCATTCGAGAAATATCTGATTGACTAAAACAACCATCGGCCACGCAACCAACGTCATTGATTGCTGACCAAACAAGAAAGGAACTGGATATGAACGCACACGATCTGATCAAAGAGGCAATTGCCGAGAAGGGCAAGTTCGACAGCGTCTACTGGATTGCTTGCGGTGGCTCCATGATCGATTTGATCCCGGCTCATGAGCTTCTGCAGCGCGAGGCAACCACCTTCACTTCGTATATCTATACGGCTCGCGAGTTCGATATCATGCGTCCGCGTCGTCTGGGCGAGAAGTCCCTGGTCATTGCTTGCAGCCACAGTGGCAACACCCCCGAGGTCGTTGAGGGCTGCGAGATTGCCCTTGCCGCCGGCGCTACGGTGATCGCCCAGACCGACAACGCTGGATCTAAGATCGACTCCGGCAAGTGGACCACGTGGGTCTACCCATGGGGCGAGGGCGTGCCGCAGGCTGAGGTCCCCGCTGGCATTTCGCTGTCGCTTGCGGCCGAGCTGCTCGATCAGCAGGAGGGCTACGCCGATCTTGCCGATATGTATGCCGGTATCGCCGAGATGGATAAGATTCTTCCCCCGGCACGTGAGAAGGTAAATGCCGAGCTGGGCGATCGTTTTGCCAAGCTTTGCCAGGAGCACGAGTTCTTCTATATTCTGGGCAGCGGTCCCAACTTTAGCCAGACCTACGGTTTCGCTATCTGCTCTCTTATGGAGATGCAGTGGCAGCACTGCAGCTACATCCACTCTGCCGAGTACTTCCACGGCCCCTTCGAGGCTACTCAGGATGGCGTTTTTTACTTCCTGCAGATGGGCTCCAGCGAGTGCCGTGCTATGGACGAGCGCGCCCTGGCGTTCCTTAAGACGCATACCGATACGCTGATGGTGCTCGATGCCAAGGATTACGGTATGGAAGCCGTGCCGGCGAGCGTCCGTGCCTATCTGGACCCGGTGCTGTTCTACGCCATGAACTGCGAGCTGCGTGCCGCACGCGGCAAGGTGTTTGATCACGATCCCGATTTCCGTCGCTATATGGGTGTTGTCGAGTACTAGAAGGGGCAAAGGCCATGGCATTTAACGTTAACGCGCTCGGATTTGGCGACAACGTCGTCGATCGCTACGAGCATATCCACACCATGTATCCCGGCGGCAATGCGGTGAACTTCGCCGTTTATGCCAAGAAATGCGGTGCCGCACGCTCCGCATACATGGGCATTTTTGGCAATGATGCCGCTGCCGAGCATGTCATTGCAAGCCTCGAGGATGAGGGTATCGAGCTTGACAAGTGCGAGCAGATGATTGGCGAGAACGGAGCGGCTCGCGTGACCGTCGTTGACGGTGACCGTGTCTTCCTTGGCTCCAACGAGGGCGGTATCCGTGGCGATGCGCGCTATGTCCTCGATCGCTTTGACCTTGCGTACATGAAGCAGTTCGATGTGGTTCATTCGGGCAACTATTGCTTTACCGAGCGCGAGCTGCCCAAGTTGAAGGCTGCGGGCGTCACGGTCTCTTTTGACTTTTCGGACGACTCCACCGACGAGTACTACGAGCAGATTGCACCCTACGTCGATTTTGCCTTCTTTAGTGCGGCGGATGCCGCGAGTGAGGACGAGATTCGCGAGCGTCTGGCATGGGTGAAGGGCCTGGGTCCGCGTTTTGTGTCGGCTACGGCGGGTGCCGAGGGCTGCATTGCTTACGACGGCGAGCGTTATTACCGCCAGCTGGCTAAACCGGTAACGGACATGAAGGACACCATGGGAGCGGGCGACTCGTTCCTCACTTCGTTTTTGATGTGCTATCTCGATTCCGCCAAGCGTGGAGAGGATGGCGCCGAGGCTATCGAGCGCGCGCTCGACTTTGCTGCCGGGTTTGCCTCGACCGTGTGCGGCATGGAAGGTTCTTGGGGCCACGGAGCACCAATCGTCGAATAGCCGAGCGGTCCCGGGGAGGTGCAGGATCCTCCCCGGGACCTCGTGTGCAAAAAATGCCAAATATGAGTACTGTGACTAATTTAGTCGCAGCAAAATCAACCCCTTCAGACGTGATTTGAGCGTCTGGAGGGGTTTAAGATTTGCGAAAACGCAGGATGAATGACTGTAAAAGCTTTAATTAGCGGACAATCGAGGATTATTCTGGCGGTTGGAAAGTTAAAAGAAATGTATCCATTCCGGTAGCAGTACTCATATTTGGCATTTTTTGCACACCAGGGGTTAGCGAAGGTCAAAAAAAGAGCGCGCATTTGTTAAAACTATCGACTCGATGCGCTTTGCGTCGCAGTTTTTGAGCGAGGTGATGCGTTCTGAGGTCCTTGTGAGCGACCTGATGAGCGACTGCGCGCTTGTTTCTGTGTTTGGCTCGGCCGGCGCATCGGTCTCGAGCAGTAGGCGGTCGAGTGGAATCTGTCGTGCGTATTCGCGACCGCGCTTGGTCGCGAGCATGCGTTCGTTGACGGAAAAATAGCAGCCCGCATTACGCGCGCGGGTGAGTTCGTCCGAAGTGCCGCTAAACCAGTGGAAGATGATAGCGGGGGAGTCGGGGTTTGGGATGAGTAGTCCATGCGATTCGAGGACGTCCAGTACGGCTCCTGCCGAACGAACGGCGTGAATTGATATCACGCGCCCGGTAAGAGGATGCTGCACGAGCGCATCGCAGAGCCGGTTAAGTGCCTGTATTTGTAGCGGCTCACTTCCAGCAAAGCGCGCGGAAAAGTCGAGTCCGACTTCGCCGATGTAGCGTTCTTGGGCAGCAACTTCGCAAAGCAGATTGACTTCGGCAAAACCGCAGTGGCCATCGGCGAGCCACCAGGGGTGAAGCCCAACGCCGGCGATGATGCCCGGGTGGAGACGAGCGCGCTCGTTTGCGGCCGAAAAGTCGCGTGGATCGACGCCGCAATCAAATAGACCCAAGCCCAGCGCCGTTGCCTCATCGGCAACGGCGTCCGGGTGAGCCATTAAATCAAGATGGCAGTGTGCATCAAATAACCGGGGCTCCATCTCGGCGCGCTCCGCTAGTCCAAGCGCTGGCCATCGGCGCGCACGCGCTCGGTGCCGCGGCCACTGATCTGGCGGATAACCTCGCCGGCAATCATCTGGCCCATGATGGGCGGCATAAAGCTGGCGGTTCCGAGCTCGGTGCGCTCGTGGATATTGGAAGGGTCGCGGGGCTGTGTCTTAACCGATTCCTCGCAGCTAAACAGTACATGCAGACTCTTGATTCCGCGCTTCTTGCATTCTTTGCGCATGATGCGGCTCATGGGGTCACGTACCGTATCGAAAATGTCGGCAAAGCGGAGGCACTCGGGATGGAGCTTGTTGGCCCCGCCCATGGAGCTAACCAAACGAATGTCGTGGTCCTGAGCATATTTGGCAATGGTGAGCTTGGCCGAGATAGTGTCGATGGCGTCGACGACGTAGTCGAGCTTGCCGTCCGTCTGCTCCAAAACGCTCGCGAAGAACTCGTCGATATTGTCGCTCAACAGGTATTCGGTGCGCTTGATGACGGTAGCGGCTGGATTGATGTCGTGGATCATGGCTTCCATAACATCGACCTTGCGCTTGCCGATGGTGCTTTGAAAGGCGATGGCCTGGCGATTGATATTGCTGGGCGCGATGATGTCCTTATCCAGAATGACGAAATGACCAATGCCGCCGCGGGCAAGTGCCTCGCAGCAATTGGAGCCCACACCTCCGCAGCCGAGCACCAGCACCGTGGCGGCGGCGAGTTTGTCGAGTGCCTCGCGGCCCATGATGATCTCGAGCTTGGTGTCGCGTGTCTCGTTGGGGGTTGCGGCTGTGGTTTCGGTCATAGACATCCTCCGATGGGGAAGCGAATCGTGTTTTAGCTATCGTCATTATAGGTATTATCGCGATTCCATTTGAGCCCTAGGGGCTTGTTGAAATGAGGCAGTGATTCGCATAAGATGAAGCAGATGGCACCCGTTGCCGCGGGTTGGCCAACTCCCAAACACGTTTGTAGCGTGAGAAGTGGCCGTCTTCGCATTACGCGGGGGCGGCTATTTCATTCGACCTCCAATGTGGATGCCGAGCTCCACAGCCGCGATTACAAGCAATAACAACGTCAGGACATCGTCAATACTCATAGTCCATCTCCTTCTCGGGTAGAGGGAGCTGGCCCATCTGCTTCAACTTCCATTGTAGCTAAATACGAACGAATGTTCTATAGATGTTCCTGTATTAGATAGTTAGACAAACATCTAAATATCGAGTATAGTGTGCGCGTCATGAGAGATGATGAAAGGGGGTCTTATGCCGGGAGAGGGTTTTAAGGCGCTTGCCGATCCAACGCGACGGCGCATTTTGGAGTTGCTGCGCGAGGGCAATTGCACGGCGGGGGAGCTTGCCGAGCATTTCGATATCAGTAAGCCGTCGCTGAGCCATCACTTGGCGACGCTCAAAAACGCCGGGTTGGTAACCGACGAACGTCATGGTCAAAACATCGTATACAGCTTAAACACTACCGTCATGCAGGACTTGATCGGTTGGTTTATGGGCTTTACAAACACGGAAGGTGATAAGGATGAATAACGAAAACAAGGGCATTCACCCCACGGGGGTATCGTCGCGCGTGTGGATTGCGCTGGTCGCTCTGTGCGTCGCCAATGTCGTAGCGCATCTCATGGTGATGCCGAGCTTGCCTGGGCAGATTCCCACGCACTGGGGCGCGAACGGCGCCGTCGACGGTTGGGGTCCCAGCTGGATGGCCTCCGCGCTCGGCGTGCTGCCTCTGGTGCTTCTCGCAATGTTCTGCGTGGTGCCGCGCATCGATCCCAAAGGTGAGGCATATCGAACCTCGGGCAAGTTCTATCAGGGCTTCGTAATCGCCTTCACCTTGTTCATGTGCGCCATAAGCTGGCTGGGAGAGCTTACGGTCTGGGGCGTGGTGCCGGCGGTCGGTTCGGTCAACGTGCTGATTTCCGGTGTTGTCGGTTTGCTGTTCATCGGCGTAGGCAACTACTTGCCGCGTGTGAAGCAGAACTATACGCTCGGTATCAAGACGCCTTGGGCGCTTGCCAATCCCGAGAACTGGCGCCGTACGCAGCGCTTTGGCGGTGCCTGCTTTATGGTGCTGGGCTTTGGCCTGATTGTGATGGGCGTGGCGGGTAGCGTGCTTTCGAGTGAAGTCGTCGCCGCGGTGATTGCGGTTCTGGCGTTTGGTTCGGTTGGAGCCGTCTACGTCTACTCGTATCTGCTGTGGCGCAAATCGCAGCGAGCCGCTCGCTAAGGTTGCGGAAAACTAGCGTACGCAGTTCATAGTATGTTCCGGGGGAACTTTTCCCAGGTAGTATTAGGGGGTATGGGCAACCATGCCCCTATTTCGTTACGTTTCAGAGCTGGTTTTTCCATTTCGTTTCCACTAAAGCGAAACAAGAATAGGAAAACAGCAGGTAGAAAGGATAAAACAGGCATATGGCGGAGTTTATCTACCAGATGTATCAGGCTCGCAAGGCCCATGGCGACAAGGTGATCCTTGACGACGTGACCCTGAGCTTCTACCCCGGTGCCAAGATCGGCGTTGTGGGTCCCAACGGCATGGGCAAGTCGACCCTGCTCAAGATCATGGCCGGCATCGAGGAGGTCTCCAACGGCGATGCCAGGCTCACCCCCGGCTACACTGTGGGCATCCTGCAGCAGGAGCCGCCGCTCGATGACGACAAGACCGTCATCGAGAACGTGCGCATGGCGTTTGGTGATATGATCGCCAAGGTCGATCGCTTCAATAAGATCGGCGAGGAGATGTGCGACCCGGATTGCGACATGGACGCCCTCATGGCCGAGATGGGCAAGCTCCAGGACGAGATCGACGCCGCCGACGGCTGGGATATCGATTCCAAGCTCGGCCAGGCCATGGACGCCCTGCAGCTGCCCGATTCCGACATGCCGGTCAACGTGCTTTCCGGCGGCGAGCGTCGTCGCGTGGCCCTGTGCAAGCTGCTGCTCGAGGCTCCCGACCTGCTGCTGCTCGACGAGCCCACGAACCACCTGGACGCCGAGTCGATCCTGTGGCTCGAGCACTTCCTGCACAACTACCAGGGCGCGGTGCTTGCCGTCACACACGATCGCTACTTCCTGGATAACGTTGCCGAGTGGATCTGCGAGGTCGACCGCGGTCACCTCTATCCCTACAAGGGCAACTACTCCACGTATCTGGAGACCAAGGCCGCC
>CABSNH010000027.1 GCA_902478985.1 uncultured Collinsella sp. | reverse complement strand
TGTGTATAAGAGACAGATCCACGGGTAGACCTTCTTGCCGGGCAGGTGGCCGCCCTCGCCGGGCTTGGCGCCCTGGGCCATCTTAATTTGAATCTCGAAGGCACTGCACAGGTAGCGGCTCGTCACGCCAAAGCGCGCACTTGCCACCTGCTTGATCGCGGAGTTCTTGGAGTCGCCGTTGGCCAGCGGGGTCTCGCGACGCGAATCCTCGCCGCCCTCGCCCGAGTTGGAACGGCCGTGCAGGCGGTTCATGGCAATGGCCATGCACTCGTGTGCCTCTTTGCTGATGGAACCGTACGACATGGCGCCGGTGTTAAAGCGGCGGACGATATTGAGCGCGGGCTCCACCTCGTCGAGCGAAACCGGCGTGCGGCCGCTGGCATTAAAGTCGAGCAGGTCGCGCAGGCGCACGGCACGACCGGTGCGGTGCAGGCGGGCGCTGTACTCCTTAAAGGTGTCGTAGCTGTCCTCACGGCAGGCGGTCTGCAGCAGGTAGACGGTCTGAGGGTCGACCAGGTGATCTTCGCCACCGAACGGGCGCCACTTGGTCAGGCCCAGTGTGGGCAGCTGATCGGGAGCCGGACTCTTAAGGATGGCAAGCGCGGCGTCATAGCGCTCATTCTGCTCGCGCTCAACGTCCTCGACACCCATACCGCCCACACGGCTCACCGTGCCGGCAAAGTACGCGTTGACGAACTCCGCCGTAAAGCCCACGGCCTCGAAGATCTGCGCAGAGTGGTAGCTCTGCACCGTGGAGATGCCCATCTTGGACATGATGGAGACGATGCCGGCGGTCGCAGCCTTATTGTAGTTGGCGATGCCCTGCTCGGCCGTCACGTCCAAATCGCCGCGTGCCGCCAAGTCGCGAATGCACGCATGTGCGTTGTACGGATAGATGCCGCTCGCGGAGTAGCCCACCAGCGCCGCAAAGTCGTGCGGAGACACAGCATCGCCGCACTCCACCACGATATCGGCAAAGGTGCGCACGCCGGCGCGGATCAGGTGATTGTGCACGCAGCCCACGGCGAGCAGCGACGGCGCGGGCACCTCGCCCGCAGCGGCACGATCGCTCAGCACCACGATGTTCACGCCGTCGCGGACCGCAGCCTCAACGTCCTCTGCAAGCTGCTTGAGCGCAGCCTGCAGCGCGCCCTCGCCGGCATCGCGGCGGTACACAGCGCGGAAACGGCAGGTCTTAAAGCCCACGCGGTCGATGGCGCAGATGCGGTCGAACTCCTCCTCGCTCAGCAGCGGGCGCTCCAAGCGAACCAGCTGGCAGGCCGTGCGGGAGTCCTCGAGCAGGTTGCCGTGGTTGCCCAGGTAGAGCGTGGTCGAGGTGACCATATGCTCGCGCAGGGCATCGATCGGCGGATTCGTGACCTGGGCGAACAGCTGATAGAAGTAATCGAAGAACGAGCGCGTCTTCTTGGACAGGCAGGCCAGCGGCGCATCGATGCCCATCGAGGCGAGCGGGGCCTTGCCCTGCTGGGCCATGGGACGCACGACCTCGTCAACGTCATCCCAGTGGTAGCCGAGCTTGGCCATACGCACGGCGGCGGGCACCTCGGCGTCCTCGGCGGGCGTTGCCGCAACGGGCTCATCGAGCGCGTCAACGGTCAGCGTCTCCTCGGCAATCCAATCACGGTAGGGCTTTTCCTTGGCGTAACGGGCGCGCAGCTCGTCGTTGTAGATCACGCGGCCGCGGGCAAAGTCGACCTCGAGCATCTGGCCCGGCCCCAGACAGCCGCTCGTCAGGATGTTCTCGGGGCTCACCTCGATGGTGCCCACCTCGCTTGCCAGCATAAAGCGACCGTCGCGCGTCACATAGTAGCGGGCGGGGCGCAGGCCGTTACGGTCGAGGGCGGCGCCCAGCGTGCGACCGTCGGTAAAGGCGATGGCCGCCGGGCCGTCCCACGGCTCCATGAGCATGGACTGGTAGGCATCGTAGGCGCGGCGCTCCTCGCTCAGACTGTCGTTGTGGTCCCACGGCTCGGGCAGCAGCATGGATGCGGCACGCGTGAGCGGACGGCCGTTCATGACCAAAAACTCGAGCACATTGTCCAGAATCGCGGAGTCGGAACCCTCGCGGTTGATGATGGGCATCACGCGCTCAAGATCGTGCTGCAGCACGGGACTGTACAGGTTGGGTTCGCGAGCGCGGATCCAGTTGACGTTGCCCTTGAGGGTGTTGATCTCGCCGTTGTGAATGATAAAGCGGTTGGGGTGCGCGCGCTCCCAGCTGGGCGTGGTGTTGGTGGAGTAGCGCGAGTGGACGAGCGCCACGGCCGTTTTGACGGCGGCGTCGTTGAGATCAATGAAGAAGCGGCGCATCTGCGTGGCGACCAGCATGCCCTTGTACACGATGGTGCGCGAGCTCATGGAGCACACGTAGAAGATCTTGTCGCGCAGGGCAAACTCGGCGTCGGCCTTCTTCTCGATGGTGCGGCGGCACACGTACAGGCGACGCTCAAAGGAGTCACCTGCCGGCGTGTCGTCCGGACGGCCCAGGAAGGCCTGCAGGATAGTAGGCATGCAGGCGCGGGCCGTCTCACCCAGGTCGTGCGGATCGACCGGCACCTCGCGCCAAAAGAGCAGCGGCACGCCGGCCTCGGCGCAGCCCTCCTCAAACACGCGACGGGCATCCTCTACGCCCTTGTCGTCCTGCGGGAAGAACAGCATGGCCACGCCATAGTCGCCCTCTGCCGGCAGAATCTGGCCACACTTTTGAGCCTCTTTACGGAAAAAGTGATGCGGAACCTGGAACAGGATGCCGGCGCCGTCGCCGGTGTTCTTCTCGAGTCCCGTGCCGCCGCGGTGCTCCAAGTTGACCAGAATGGACAGTGCGTCGTCCAGGATCTGGTGATGGCGCTCACCGTTGATATCGGCAAGCGCGCCGATGCCGCATGCATCGTGGTCGAATTCGGGGCGATAAAGGCCCTGCTGCTGAGCGGAATCTGCCTGCATCGCGATCCTCCCCTAGATATTTAGACAGTCAGTTGAATAGGCATACTAGGGGCATCGCCGGCCCGTTGTGTTTCCCACCCGTTTCGAAACAATCGCGTAACGCACGCCCTATGAGTGGACACCGCCGACCTCAAGGGCAACAACAAGGGCCCCAAGTTCGGCCTGCAAGCTCACCGCTTCAAACATCTCAATCTGTAACAGGAAGACCCAATTTTGGCGCCTAGATGTTACAGATCAAGATGTTTTCGAGAGACGGTTCCGAATGTCTCAATCTGTAACACGAAGGGTCAGTTTTGGCGGCCAGCTGTTACAGATCAAGATTTTCCATAGGACCATTTCTTCCTGTCTTGATCTGTAACACCTAGACCCAATTTCCATCCTTAGTTGTTACAGATCAAGACATTTCGGTAATCCCCTTTCACCATCCTATTCAAATACAACAATTTTGTTAGTCTTGGTTAGCTTTTTAGCATAAAACGGGTATCCTTTGCGGCGTCAAACAAACGGCACGCAGGAGCTCACCATGCTCAACCATCTCAAACAACACTTTGGCTCGCACCGCACCGGAGGCCACGGAGGTCTGGATATCGCCCGGCATATCGGCCCCGGGCTGCTCGTGACCGTCGGCTTTATCGATCCGGGCAACTGGGCCTCCAACATGGCCGCCGGCTCGCAGTTTGGCTACGCGCTGCTGTGGATCGTCACGCTGTCCACGATCATGCTCATCGTGCTGCAGCACAACGCGGCGCACTTGGGCATCGTCACGGGCACCTGTCTTGCCGAGGCCACGACACGCTACCTCCCCCGCATCGTGGGACGCACGGTGCTCGCCAGTGCCTATCTCGCGACCATCGCCACCGCCATGGCCGAGGTCCTGGGCGGCGCGATTGCCCTTCAAATGCTCTTTGGGCTGCCCGTGCGTGTGGGCTGCGTCATCGTGGCGGCAGTATCGATGGCGATGCTCATGACGAACTCCTACAAGCGTGCCGAGCGCTGGATCATCGCCTTCGTCGGCGTGGTAGGACTCTCGTTTTTGGCCGAGCTTGCGCTAGTCAAGGTCGACTGGCCGCAAGCCGCCGCAAGCTGGATCACGCCCAGTATGCCCACTGGCTCTGCCGCGATTATCGTGAGTGTCCTGGGTGCGGTCGTTATGCCACACAACCTTTTTCTGCACTCCGAGGTCATCCAATCCATGCACTTCGAAGGCCAAGGCGAGCAGGTTATCGAAGAGCGTCTGCGCTATGAGCTCTTCGACACGCTCTTTTCGATGGGCGTGGGCTGGGCAATCAACTCGGCCATGGTCATCCTGGCCGCAACGACCTTCTTTGCGCACGGCATTGTCGTAGACGACCTCGCCGTCGCAGCGGCCACGCTCTCCCCCATCTTGGGCCCGGCAAGCTCGACCATCTTTGCGGTAGCGCTGCTGTTCGCGGGACTATCGAGCAGCGTGACAGCGGGCATGGCGGCGGGAACCATCACCGCGGGCATGTTCGACGAGGAATACGACATCCACGACCGACATTCCTCGATCGGGGTGGCGGCTTGTTTCGTCGGCGCAGTGGCGGCGTGCTTGGTCGTCCCAAATCCTTTTGAAGGTCTCATCTGGAGTCAGGCATTGTTGTCGCTTCAGCTGCCGATTACGGTTTTTGTGCTCATACGGCTCACCAGCTCACGCCGTGTCATGGGCAAATACGCCAACTCGCGCCCGCTCAACGCGCTGCTCGTAGGGATCGGCGTCATCGTGACGATTCTCGACATCGTGCTGCTAACGGGAATGTAATTGAGATGGCGTGACTGTCCAGATATAACGTCTCAATCTGTAACACGTGAGACCGTTTTAAACCGTCAGATAAATCAAAAGGGTCCCGGCCGAGAATTCGACCGGGACCCTTGGACAGAGCTATGTTCGGCTTTCGCCGTGTGCCTGCGAGTTACTCCTCGACGAGCTCAAACTGATCGGGACCGACGCCGCACACCGGGCACACGTAATCCTCGGGCAGCTCGGGCGTGTCGACCTCAACCTCGTAACCGCAAACGGTGCACACAAACTTATACGTCTTCTTCTCCTCAGCCATGATGTTCTCCTCTCGAACGTGACTGCTGGTGTACTTACTTATTAGTATATATTCTCAATAGTATAATGCAAGTATTTTTAGAACATTTCTAGCCTTGATACGACGAGGCTTTGGGCGGCGTCTTGCCCTTTAGCACCTTGTGATAGTAGTCGTACGTCAGCGGCGTCTCGTCGCTCAGGCGCTCGGCATCCTCGACCTCGCCAATAAACAGCAGATGCGTGCCCACATCCACAGTGTCGATCAAACGGCAGCTAAACAGGGCCGCCGCATGCTCGGGCACATAGGGCATGCCCAGAGCCGTCTCGCGGGTCTCGTATTTAGCAAACTTGTCATAATCGCTGCTGGTGCGGAACCCAAAGTTACCGATGTAGAGCATGTCGGCCGTCTGATCGATCACGGTCAGCGCGAACGCTTTGGCCGATGCGATGACGCCCGAGGTGACATTGTCCTTGTTCACGGCAACCGAAATACGCGGCGGCATGGACGTCACCTGCACCGCAGTGTTGATGACGCAGCCGGCGCGCAACCCGTCTGCCGCAGCGCTCACCACGTACAGACCGCTCGGCATGGTAAAGAACGCAGTTTTGTCCATAACGATCACTCCCCTAGCTCGGGTTGGAACCTCATGAATGTATGTACCCACAAAAAAGGCGGCACCCATAACGGACGCCGCCTTTAAGACATATGTGTCAGAACAGTAAGAAAGATGAGACGCCCGCAGTTGCGGTGAAATAGGGACTGAATAGCCCCTCAAACAGGCAAAACAGTCCGTATTCCACCGCAACTTATACAGAGTGCCTAGCGGTTGCGTTCCTTAAGGGCGCGGTCGATCTCGCGTTGGACATCACGCTTGGCCATGTCCTCGCGCTTGTCGTAGAGCTTCTTGCCGCGACCCAGACCCAGCAGCAGCTTTACGCGGCCGTCGGTATTAAAGTAGAGCTCCAACGGAACCAGCGCATAACCACGGTTGCGAAGTTTGCCGTCAAGAAAGTCGATCTCCTTGCGGTGCAGCAGCAGACGACGCCGACGGTCGGGATCGCGATTCCACACGCCACCATGGCTATAAGGGTGGATATGCAGTCCGACGAGCCAGCACTCGCCGCCACGAATCAGCGCAAAAGTGTCAGTGATCTGACAGGCACGCTCGCGAATCGACTTGACCTCGGTGCCGCTCAGCTCAATACCGCACTCAAACGTCTCATCGATAAAGTACTCGTGATGTGCCGAGCGATTCTTGGAAATGAGTTTGCGCTCGCGCTTACTGGGCATCGCCGGCCTCCTTGGCGCCATCGGCGTTTGAGCCCGCAGCCTCGCGCTTTGCCTTGCGCTCGGCATTGAGCTCGGCATCGCTCTCGCGCACCAGTTTGATAATCGCCGCGCAGGCCTCCTCGCCCATCAAGTCGCGAGCACGTACCGTCAGGCGCGTCGCCTCCTGCTTGTCGCCGTCGCTTGCAGCATCGGTCGCGCACATAATCAGGCAGATGGCAATCTCGGCCGAAGGCGAGGTCGGAACGCCTTGCAGGGCCAGTTCACCCATCACGTGCTCGTCGCTCTCATCGGCGGCATCCGGATAGGTGGTATGGATCTTGTTGAGCAGGCGCGTCGTATGCGCATCGTTGGGCGCCAGGCGCAGCGCCAGACGCGCGCAGCCCACGGCAGCCGAAACGTTCTCGGTCTCGGGCTCCAAGAAGTACTGACCCAGATTGGCGTAAGCGCGGGCGGCGCACTTGCCATCGCTTGCACGCTCCAGCACCGAGAACGAGAGCGATGCCCATTCCTGCTTGTCTTCGAGTGCGCGGAACAGCTCGGCCAAATCCAAGCGATAGTTGCAGTTCATGGGGTCCCAACGCACAGCCTGCATCAGGGCATTGCGAGCGCTCACATAATCCTGCTGGCGAATGTAGGCAAACGCCATATCAGAGTACAGGCGGTCAAACGGCACCTCGACCTGCACGAGCTCGCGCGGATCCTTCTCCACGCGGCGATAGGCCAAGCGCTCAAACTTGCTATCGAAGCTAAAGTATTGGCGCTTCTCCTCCGTCTTGCACTCGGCGTCGATATACTCCTCGGCGAGCTCCACCAGGCGCTCCAGCAGCGGCGTCGCCGTAGCCAGGTCGCCCTGCGCCAGATAGTTCTCGGCATACGTGATGTCTTGCAAGCTGATGGGCAGGTCCATGACAACTCCTCGGTCCAGGCGGCAGACTCAACGCGCCTTAAACATCGGTCAATACACAAAACCCGGGTCTCTTGCGAGGCCCGGGCGTTCAATTTTGGTAGCCCGTACCAGATTCGAACTGGTGATCTCCGCCTTGAGAGGGCGGCGTCCTAAACCGCTAGACGAACGGGCCATATGTAGCAAATGCAATGGCTGGGATGGAGGGAGTCGAACCCCCATTGACGGAACCAGAATCCGCTGTCCTGCCATTAGACGACATCCCAATGACTGCATCGCTGCGCTCGGCTGTGCCTTTGCGCAAGAAAGAAATATACGGGAAGTCTCGCCGTGACGCAAGCCCCAATTTTGACTTTTTTGAAATTCAGTCAAATTGGCCTAATTTAGTCCAACCCGTGAAGGACCTGTGAAGCCAACCGCTGTACACGAAGGGCAAAACGCCGTGAGCGGTAGCCGTCAACCGTTGGCAGATTCTACCGTGAAAACGATAGCACCAGGCAACACAATCGAAGTATCAATGATCGCGTAGATATCGAGGCGCCATGGACGAAGAGCTTGATTACCTATGGGAGACCCTGGGCCTCGAGATCACTGCCGACCTTTGCCCCGAACGGGACAAAATTCACCCCACGTTACGCCCCGCCATTACTGTGGTGCAGGCAAAATACCGCCGTGCATCCTTTTTGATCATGCGGATGTCATGGCACGCGGGACTCCCCGACCTTAAGCGAATCCAGGCAAGTCTCGTCGAGCTGTCCGGCATGCCGACCGTCATATCCGAGGCGCACCTGGAGCAGCGCCAGCGCGAGCGACTGCAACAGCAGCGGATTCCCTTTATCTGCCCCGGCGTTCAGGCATATCTGCCTTTTATGGACGAGGAGTACTGGAGCGGCAAGCCCAACAAACACGTAAAGGTCTACGATCCGCACGAATGGGCACAGCTGGCGGACTGACTGAGGCAGGCCCGCCGGCGGAAAGTGCGTCCCAGATTTCAAGCTCAGGAAACCGTGTCCCACAATCGAAGCTCAGAATGGGACGTGCTTTCCGCAACCGGCCACTTTGGGAAAGCGCATCCCATTCTGGAAGCGAATTCCGGGTCGCACTTTCCGCAGCCGCTACAGCAACGCCTCGGCCCAAGCCGCTTCCCTAAAGCCGGGAATCGCAAAGTCGTCGCCCACCAGCAGCGGACGCTTGACCAGCATGCCGTCGGTCGCCAGCAGCTCGTAGCACTCCCGATCCGTCATGCCCGCATCCAGACGCGCCTTCAGGCCCAGCTCTCGATATTTCATGCCCGACGAATTAAAGAAGCGCCGCACCGGCAGCCCCGAACGAGCAGTCCAGGTCGCAAGCTCATCAGCCGTGGGATTGTCCAAAACGATATCGCGATCGATATACTCTACCCCATGTTCGTCCAGCCATGCCTTGGCCTTCTTACAGGTCGAGCACTTGGGATATTCAACAAACAGTACAGTCATGGGAATCCTCCGAATATAGATCGGCCAACGCAGGCACACGCCACACGAGGCGCCTTCGTATGATGGGCCAATTGTAGCCCGCGGGTCACACGTTAAACGAACCGTACCCCGAATCCGCGCTTGATAAACGGCAGCAGTTCCATTGCCTCGGGCGTGATATGGCCCGCAACGTTCATGCGCTCGTCACCGGGAAGATCGACCCGCGCAATCTCAAGCTCGCCTTCGTAGCGCCCATATCCGCTATTGCTCACAGCGATCGACCCCGCCTTTCGCGGCAGGCCGGCTCCGGCATCCGTCGGCACGGAATCCGGCTTAAGCGTCGTACGTGACTCCTGAGACCTAAAAATGAGGACGCTCGAGTCGGGCCGGTCGTGATGAATCTGCCCGCGCACATAGGCATAACCGGGCTCAAGCTCGCATTGCAAATCCACGTATCCGGCGGAAACTTGAGCAAACTGCGCCCAGCCCGCATCGGATAGATCGGGGTCGCCGACCAACACAATGTCGCAATCGGCGCCATGTGCAAGCTCAAGCATATTGAGAGCAACCTTTGACGCGCGACCGCGCTGCGCCTCGACCGTCGGCAGTCCCTCGAATACCGGCCCGCGAACGTTAGCATCACCCGGCACAAAAGCCATGATTTCGAATCCAAGCGCCGCAAGACGAAGATTCACCCGAGCAATGTCCTCCAGAGCTAAACCGGTATAAGGCTTGGGGTAATAATTGTGGCAGGCGGCAAAACGAGTCACATCGGCACCGGCCTCACGCCACGATGCGATTTCATCAGAACTCACCGTCGATGCATTGACCACAATGTGAAATACACCGGACAGCTCCGCGACCCGCTGGGCGCTAAAGCCATAGTCCAAACGAAGGTATTCCAACCCCAGATCGCGCAGGTCCTCGATGCGCTCAAGCCCGAGCAAATCGCACGTGCGAGGCCCCACATCGGCAATGAGCGCAATGCCGCGGGCGGAAAGCAGCGACAGCACATGACGGACCTTATCGGCATACGCCGCTCCCCCATCCTCGGGAATATGCAGCGAGGTGAACGCATAGCGCGCACCCGCCGCGGCACCATGTTCAATCGTCCGCTCAATATCCTGCAGAGGGCTGGAAAGATAAATCGAAATACCCGTTTTCACGCTTCAACGCTCCTTTAAAAAAGGCCGGCGGAGCAGCTAGCCCCGCCGGCACAACCATAGCATCAAGAAATCTGCTGCGCGCCGCGAACCCCGAGCAACACGGCTCGCGATATCAAACTACTCGCCAAAGAACTCGTTGATCTTCTGCTCGTCGACACCGAAGAACCACGTCAGGACAAAGCCGGCGGCATAGGCAAGCTGCATAGCGGCAACGTAGCCGAGTTGCTGGCCAGGAACGACGATCAGCAGGCCAAACAGACCGGAAACGCCCTGAGAAACCGTGCCGATGTGAAGCAGCGCCGCGAGCGCGCCGCCAAATCCGGCACCCAGGCAGGCCGTCACAAACGGACGAACGAGCGGCAGCGTAACAGCATACATCAGAGGCTCGCCCACACCCAGGATTCCAACGGGAATGGACTCTGCGACGTACTTCTTGAGCTTGGCGTTCTTGGTCTTAAAGTACAGCGCCAAACCGGCACCGACCTGGCCGCCGCCAGCCATCATAAGGATGGGAAGCAGGTAATTGATACCCTTGGTAGCGCCGTCGGGATCGTTGAGCATAGCGTGGATCGGCGTGAGCGCCTGATGCAGGCCGACGGAAACCAGCGGCAAGAAGCCTGCCGACAGGATATAGCCGCCCAGGACGCCCAGCTTCTCGAAGATAAAGGTCAAAACGCTAAAGATGGCAGTCGTCAGCCATGCACCAACCGGCTGGATGACGAGCATCAGAGCAAAGGCGCCGATGATGAGCACCAGCAGCGGGGACAAAAACGTGTCGAGTGCGTTGGGCATAACCTTGCGAATCTGACGCTCCATCCAGGCAAAAAATGCGCCAGCGATGAGAGCCGCGATCATGCCGCCCGCTGCGGGGTTGTACTGCGCATTGGTGAGCGGCAGCAGAATGGCAGTGGCAGGATCAGCCGCGCCAGGCGCAAGCAGGGGCATGGCACTGTTGGCGATGCACATCATGCCGGCGATGCCGCCCAGCGCAGCGGAGCCACCAAACTCACGTGCCGCGTTATAACCCACCAAGATGGGCAGATAGGCGAACAGGGCCCAGCCCATGGAACGAATGCCCTGGTACCACCACTCGCCTGCAAGCGCGCCTGCCGTCGAAACGTTAATGACGTTGCAGATACCGTTGATGAGGCCAGCCGCAATGATGCCGGGAAGCAGGGCGACGAAGACATTGGAAATCTTCTTGAGGAAGGCCTGAACCGGCTTGGACTCGTACTTGGCCTTCTGCGCGGCCTTGTTCGTGGCCGCAGCGTCAACCACGCTCTCGTCGGCAACGCCTTTCGCAAGGCCGGTGAGCTTGGAGAACTCCTCGAGCACCTTATTCACCTTGCCCGGACCCAGCACGATCTGCATCGTGTCGTCCTCGACCAGGCCCATCACGCCGTCGAGCGCCTTAATACCCTCCGTGTCGACGTTGCCCGTGTCTTTGACGGTCACGCGCAGGCGCGTCATGCACGCCGCG
Source organism: uncultured Collinsella sp. (assembly GCA_902478985.1). Classification (GTDB taxonomy): domain Bacteria; phylum Actinomycetota; class Coriobacteriia; order Coriobacteriales; family Coriobacteriaceae; genus Collinsella. The sequence goes on along the minus strand of CABSNH010000027.1, from coordinate 3,899 downwards.
TTTGCGAGCACGTTGTCTTTACCGCCCAAAAGGTCCAGCAGCTTTTGAGCCAGCTCTTTGTTCGTCATAACTCCTCCTTGTATTGGGTATCTCGTCTAGATGTCATATCAGCTCACGCCGTGCACCTATTGGACATCGGCATTGCTCTTCTCATGGCCACTCACCGCAGTACGGACATGGCCGTGCGCCCGTTCAAGAGCTACCGCAGCCTGCTCGGCATCGCAGTCCAACAGCACCGAGACAATAGCGGTTTTTACGTGGCCGCCGGCATCCGCAAGCGCCTGAACAGCGCGCTCGCGCGTGCAGCCGGTCGCCCCCATCACGATGTTCTGGCCGCGCACCACCAACTTCTCGTTCGTCTGCTGCACATCGACCATCAGGTTTTGGTATACCTTGCCGATCTTGACCATGGCACCGGTCGAAATCATGTTGAGAATGAGCTTTTGAACCGTTCCCGCCTTGAGCCTCGTTGAGCCGGTCAGCACCTCGGGACCGGGCACGGGCTCAATGGCAAGATCTGCGCTCTCCCCGATCTTCGACCCTTGGTTGCAGGCAATTGCAATGGTCTTGCACCCAGTTGCCTTGGCGTACGCAAGGCCGCCCACCACATAAGGAGTACGGCCGCTTGCCGCCAGGCCAACGACAAGATCCTTGTCCGAGAGTCCACGCTCCCGCAGGTCGCTCGCGCCAAGCTCCTCGCTGTCTTCGGCACCTTCGACAGCCTTGATAAACGCCGTCTCGCCTCCGGCAATGAGCCCGACAATCAGATCGGGTGACACGCCAAACGTGGGCGGACACTCCGAAGCGTCGAGTACGCCCAGACGACCGCTGGTGCCTGCGCCCATGTAAAAGACGCGCCCGCCGCGCTCGAGTGTCTCAGCAGCCCAGTCGATTGCCATGGCAACCTGGGGCAACACTTTCGTGACCGACTGGACGGCACGAAGATCCTCATCGTTCATCGTCGTGACGATTTGCAGCGATGTCATCGTATCGAGGTCCATTGACCTTTGATTACGCTGTTCGGTCGTGAATTTTGTTAAATCGAGCATTTCATTCACCTCATCTTTCCTGTTTCTCGATGTAGTTTTGCTTTATGACATGCGTCGCCCGTTCGTAGTCGCTGGCAACGTAAGCAGCGTACAGGGCATCGACAACCATAAGCTGGGCCATACGCGAAGCCATGGCACCGCTGCGGACCAAGGGTTCACTCGCAGCGACGCCGAGCACGGCATCGGCCATGGTGGCAAGCTTGGATGATCCATCTACTTTGGTAACGGCCACAACGGGACAGTTGTGACGTTGAGCCTCGGCGGTGCAGTCCAGCACCTCTTGCGTCAAGCCCGAGTAGCTAAAGGCGATTGCCATATCGCCCTCATGCATGTTCTTGGCACATAAGAGCTGATCATGCCAGTCGTCGTACAGATGGCACTCTTTGTCGACACGCATGAGCTTTTGCGCCAGGTCGTGCGCGACCAAACGAGAGGCACCAATACCGAACAGATTGACCGCGCGTGCCCGCTTAAGACGGGCCGCGCATCGCTCCAAGACGGTGTAATCGAGCGTTCGCGCCGTCGCCTCGATTGTGCGCACGTTGCTTTTCATCACCTTCCCCACGATACGTTCGACGCTGTCATCCATGGAGATGTCCTCGAGGGCTATGTCTTTCTTGTCACCTAAGAGCGCCAGCTCGGCAATCAGTTCGCGCTGGAACTCCTTGTAGCCCGCAAAACCCAAACGCTTGCAAAAGCGCAAAATGCTCGAGGGCGAGGAGAACGTGACATCGGCAAGACCGCGGACGGACAGCCCGACCACCTCGTGCGGATGAGCGCTTACATATGCGATGACATTGCGTTCCGCCGGGCTCGCGCTGAGCTCACGCTCGCGAAGCCGCAAAAGCAATCCGTTTGCCATCTCAAACACCTCCGTTGAGAAGAATTAAAGACCAACGAACGATTCGTACCGGATACAAACAGCTTTTGCGGTACATTGTGCCGCATCGTGGCGCACAAAGGGCGAGCGTTCTACCGCTCGCCCCTCAAATCCGACCGCTCGGAAATACGCGCGACACAAAATAATTCAACAAGGTCGCATTATCAGAAACGGGTTTGTTACCGGCTAGCGCCTCGCATGGGCGCCGATCGGCCGAGTCGCATGGCGCACTAACGCCGCCGCCAGCAATACCAACAGCATGGCGGTGACATAGCCCGCAGCATCGAATCCTAAATCGATAACGTCGAAATGCCTGCCGGGAACAAAGATCTTATGTACCTGATCGCCAACGGAGCAGGCGGCGCAAAAGAACAATACGGGCACGCAACGGGAGCATACGCTCCACGGACGCCTGGAAAAGCAAACCACGACCACGGAGGCGAATAATCCGACGAAGAAAAACTCTACGGTATGGGCAACGCGACGGACGTTTGTGCCCACCCGCATGCGAATGGAAGCAAGTCGGCCAGACCGGACATTCGAGGCAGCCGAATCGGCGCCTCCGGTCATTCCGTTCTCCGTCTGGGCTTCACCCGTGGCATCGGCAGCCTGAACGCCCGTAGCCTGACCCTCCACCACACGCGCGGTGGACTCGCTCAGCAACGACGTCTGCACCGCGTTTTGCTCCGTCAGCACCCAGATGCCCGCCAGCGTTGCAGCGAACAGAACGATCGCGGTCCATCCGATTATTTGTTTTACGCGAGCCAAGGGCCAACCTCCTTTTTTGAATATCAGCGAGTGTAGCCACAAATGGCATCGTCACCGTATCAAAATTTGAATCGCAACAGGAAGCGACAAAGCGACGCAAACCCCTACCCCGCCTCGCGCATCCAGCGATCGAACGTCCCCACGCACACGCCCAGGCATTTTGCTGCCTGGCTGCGGGTAATATCGCCTGCCTCATAGCTATCGCGCACCAGCTCAAACTGAGGAGGGCACGGCTTGCGAGGTCGACCGAAACGGACCCCTCGCGCTCGCGCCGCTGCAATCCCCTCCGCCTGGCGCCGATGGATATTCTCGCGCTCCACCTGCGCCACGTAGCTCAGCAGTTGCAGCACAATATCGGCAATCAGGGTGTTGGTCACATCCGGCGCGCCGCTGGCCCTGACGCGCGTGTCAAGCAATGGCATGTCCAACACCACAATGGCAACCCCGAGCTCCTTGGTAATGCGTCGCCATTCCTCAAGAATCTCGGAGTAATTACGGCCAAGTCGGTCGATAGAAAGCACCACCAGTACGTCCCCGTCTCCCAGGACGTGCAGCAGCTCGCGATAACGCGGTCGATCGAAGTCCTTGCCGCTCGCATGGTCGGCATAAATATTCGCCGAGCCCACGCCATAGGCGCCCAGCGCATCCAGCTGCCGATTAAGGTTCTGATCGCGCGAACTCACCCGCGCATAACCGTACACCGTCGCCATCTCATCCCCGCTTTCTTGTAAACCTGCCAAAAGGGACAGGTTTATTTTGGTAGGTTTTACCTCTCAAATAGCAGGTAAGCGGGCGGCCGAGCAGACGGCAAGGTAGCCACGATTCAAATGCGAAGGGCGGTCCCGAAAGGCCGCCCTCCGCTCCCCCACCATGAGTCGGGATTTGGCTAATGGATAAGCTTAAAGTCCAAGTGCCCACGCGTGGTATTGACGCGCGAGACCTCGATAATCACGCGCTGCCCCAGCTCAAAACGGCGCCCCGTGTCGGCACCCGTCAACGTGAGCGCGTCCTCGTCAAACTCAAACCACTCGTTACCCAAGCTCTTAATGGAAACCAGGCCCTCAACCTGCGTTAGATCGAGACGCACGAATAGCCCCATGTTGCTGACCCACGAGACCGTTCCAGCATAGCGCTCGCCCAGGCGGTCCTCGTAGTACCTGTCTCTTATACACATCTCCGAGCCCACGAGACAGGCAGAAATC
>CABSNH010000026.1 GCA_902478985.1 uncultured Collinsella sp. | reverse complement strand
GACCTGGGTGCAGGCGACGCGGCAACGACCGTGTGGACCTGCGACCTCACGCACGAGTACATCTCCATCAACGGCGACTACCGTTCCTAGATTCCAGGCACGCTGCGCATCTTGCCGCATTGCGGACAGCGAAGCACGGCGTGATAACGATACGAAAGACGAGGCAGATTATGAAATTCGCACGCGACTGTCGTTCGAGCGAATCCAACGAAGCAACCGCGCAGCTGCTGTTCGAAGCGCTGCCGTGGATTAAAAACCTGACCGGCAAGACGGTCGTTATCAAATATGGCGGAGCCGCCATGGTCGACGAGCAACTGCGCCGCGACGTGATGAGCGACATCGTTTTGCTCAAGATCATCGGCATGCGCCCCGTCATCGTGCATGGCGGCGGCAAAGCCATCAACGAGGCACTCAGCCACTATGACATCCCTGTCGAATTTAAGAACGGGCAGCGCGTGACTACGCCGGCGACCATGGATATCGTGCGCGAGGTGCTGGGCGGCAAGGTTAACCAAGAGCTGGTCGCTGCCATCAACCACCACGGTAATTTGGCCGTAGGCGTGTCGGGCAGCGATGCCGGCACGCTCATCGCCGAGCCGCTCGACCCCGAACTCGGTCGCGTGGGCAAAGTGACGCACGTCAACACCGACTATATCGAGCGCTTGCTCGATAGCGAGTACATTCCCGTAATCGCTACCGTCGCGGCGGGGGAGGACGGCGGCTTCTTCAACATCAATGCCGATACCGCCGCCGGCGCCGTTGCGGCGGCGCTTCATGCGCACAAGGCGATTTTTTTGACTGACGTCGACGGTCTGTACAAGGACTTTAGTGATAAGGACTCGCTCATCTCCAACCTGACGCTCGACGAGGTCAACGAGATGCTCTACGGCGGAGAAGTCGACAAGGGCATGATTCCCAAACTGCGCGCCGCCGTCGATGCGCTTGCTGCTGGCGTGTTCCGAGCTCACATCATCAACGGCACGACGCCGCACTCGCTGCTGCTGGAGCTGCTGACCGATACTGGCGTCGGTACCGTGATCCACTCCACCGAGACGGCCTACGAGTTCGATACGCATCCGCATCCGCTTTCGACGTTTGCGGCGCGTCTGACCGAGAACCTCGACGAGGTCGAGAAGCTCCAGACGGTCTAGCCGACTCAAAATTGCTACGCCATTACGCCCACGGTCCGCGCCACCTGGCGCTTAACGAAAGGTATCTCATGTCACTTGCTGCTCAACAATCGCTCGAATCTCACTACGTCATGCACACCTTTGGCCGCTCGCCGGTCGAGTTTGTCGAAGGCCACGGCATGAAGCTCACCGGCGACGATGGTCGCGAATACCTCGATTTTCTTGCCGGCATCGGCGTGTGCAGCCTGGGCCACGGCAATCCGGCAGCGCTGTCGGCGCTCGAGGCTCAGACCAAGAAGCTCCTGCATGTCTCCAACTATTTCTACATCGAGCAGCGTGGCCAGGTCGCGGCGCTGCTGTCCAAACTCGCTAACGATGATGCGGATGGTGCATGCGTGCTTGCCGACGCGATTGCCGCCGGCGACGAGACCACGGCGGCAGCACTTGGCGCTCCGGCTGCGGGCGAGCAGGTGTGGGAGACGTTCTTTGCCAATTCCGGTGCCGAGGCCAACGAGGGTTCGATGAAGCTCGCACGTCTGTACGCCAAGCGTGCTGGCAACGGTGGCAACACCATCGTGTGCATGCGTGGCGGCTTCCACGGCCGTACGCTCGAGACCATTGCCGCCACCATGCAGGATTGGCTACAGGACAGTTTCCGTCCGCTGCCGGGTGGCTTTGTGGCCTGTACACCCAACGATGTCGACGAACTGCGTTCGATCTTTAAGCAGCTGGGAAGCGAGGTCTGCGCCGTCATGCTCGAGCCGATTCAGGGCGAGAGCGGCGTGCACCCCATGACCGAGGAGTTTATGGCGGCGGCGCACGACTTGGCACACGAGGTGGGCGCCGTTCTTATCGCCGACGAGGTCCAGTGTGGCATCTTCCGCTCCGGCAAGCCGTTTGCATTCCAGACCTATGGCGTGGAGCCCGACATTATGAGCCTTGCCAAGGGCATCGCCGACGGCGTGCCCATGGGTGCCGTGGTGGCAAAGAAGGAGATCGCCGACGTGTTTAAGCCGGGTGACCACGGCTCGACCTTTGGCGGTAGCTGCTTGGCTGTCGCGGCGTGCGCCGCGACGCTCTCTGCGCTCGTGCGCGGCGATTTTGCCGAGCATGCTGCCAAGGTGGGTGCTTATATGGAGCAGGCGCTGGCTAAGCTTCCGCATGTGGTAGAGGTGCGTGGTCGCGGCCTGATGCTCGGCTGCGATCTGGACGATGCCGCGGGTGATGCACACGACGTTGTAGCCCGTGCATTGGGGGCTGGTGCCGTGATCAACGCTACAGGCGCACATACGCTGCGCTTCCTTCCGCCGCTCGTGTGCGAAGAGGCCGACGTGGACAGCCTAATCGAGATCCTGTCGGACGTTTTGGCTTAGCGCCATCAGACATAGCAATTTGGAGCGGGTTTCAGGCTGCCACGTGCCGTTTGGCGCACGATTGGGCGAACTGGAGCCCGTTTTGCCATAAATCTGCAAAGGCCACGGCCTTTGCGACAGACGTGCTGACGGGTTCGAATCCCATGTACCGGGCGCAAGCAAAAACGGTCCCCTTGCGAGGACCGTTTCCAAATCAGTGGTGGGCGATGAGGGATGTCCGCGTGCGGCTTCGCCGCCCGCCCTCGCTTCGGGCCTACGGTCCTCGCGTGCTGCGCTGGAAAACGCTTCGCGTTTCCTCAGCTCCGCACCCTTGCGGGTTCGAATCCCTCTGCGATGGGCCCAAACAAAAACGGTCCCCTTTCGAGGACCGTTTCCAATTCAATGGTGGGCGATGAGGGATTCGAACCCCCAGCCTTGTGCGTGTAAAGCACCTGCGCTAACCGTTGCGCCAATCGCCCGCAGGGATTGAGTATAGCGGAAACCCTGCGTGGTTCACCGCTAATTCATAACGAAAACTAAGCGGCGACTTTAGCGCCCTTGTCCTCGTCGATAAAGAAGCGCTTGTACCAAATGAGGAACGTCAGCGTGGTATAGATCTTGCGCTGGTTGAGCGCGCGACCCTTAAAGTGATCGTCGAGCAGTTTCATGAGCGCATCGGTGTCAAAGAAATCAGCAGCCCACGGCGCGGTGAAGTATTCCTTTACGTAGTCGTAATACTTTTGCTCGCGCAGCCAGAACTTGACCGGTACGGGGAAGCCCACCTTCTTGCGCGTTGCCCACTCGTCGGGCAGCGTGCGGTTGGCGGCGTGACGCAGGACGAGCTTGCAACCTTCTTCGTTAACACGGTAGTTGGCGGGAATGTGCTCGGCAAACTCCATGACCTTCTTGTCCAGGAACGGGACGCGAAGCTCCAGAGAATGCGCCATGCACATCTTGTCGGCCTTGAGCAGGATGTCGCCCGGCAGCCACATGTTCATATCCAGATACTGTTTCTTGGAAAGCTCGCAGCAGTTGGGAACCTGCTTGTAGTACTCGGCGCACATCTCGGCGGCGTTCTTGCCGGTGTCATAAGCGGGCTTGAGCACCTCGTCGACCTCGGAGGGATCGAACACCTTTGCCTGACCCACATACCAGCGCTCGGGAACCTCGGCGCATTTCGTCAGGAAGTTGTGACCCTTAAAGTAGGGGAGATGCTGAACGAGTGAGCCCAGGGCGCGACGTACACCGAGCGGCACGCGCTTCTTAAAGGTGCGCATCTCGGGGGTGTCCTCGTACCACTCATAGCCGGCAAACAGCTCGTCGGCACCCTCGCCCGAAAGGACGACGGTGACCTCCTTGGAAGCCATCTGCGCCAGATAGTACAGCGGCACGCTGGACAGGTTCGATTGCGGCTCGTCCATGTGGTACTGGATATCGGGCAGTGCATCAAAGAACTCGTCGGCGGTAATCATCTTGCGCACGTTCTTGATGCCCAGCTTGTCGGAAAGCTCGGCAGCGTAGTTGGTCTCGTTGAAGTTCTTGTAATCGAAGCCGACGGAATACGTGGTGTCGGGCATGAGACAGGCGGCAATGTAGCTGGAGTCCACACCGCCAGAAAGGAACGAGCCCACCTTAACATCGGCGATTCGGTGCGCAGCGACGCTTTCGTGCACGACCTTGTCGCACTCGTCCACGTACTCCTCGAAGGTCTTGGAGTTGTCGTCGGTGAAGTCACAGCTCCAGTAACGCTTAATGTCCATGGTGTTGGTCGTTAGGTCATACGTAAAGCAATGCGCCGGGGCAAGCTTGAACACGCCCTTAAAGAAGGTCTCCTCCGTGGCAGGGAATTGCAGCGTCAGGTAGGGGCGCAGCGCGTCGTGGTTGACAGCCTTCTCAAACTTGGGATGGTCCAGGAAGCTCTTGATCTCGGAGCCAAACAGCAGCGAGCCATCGGATGCCTGGTAGTAATAGAACGGCTTGATACCAAAGATGTCACGAGCACCAAAGAGTTTGTTCTTGTTCTGGTCGTGAATCACGAACGCGTACATGCCGCGCAGACGGTTGACCAGGTCCTCGCCCCACTCCTCGTAACCGTGTACCAGGACTTCGGTATCAGCGTTGCAGTGGAAGGCGTAGCCGGCCGCCTCCAGCTCGGCACGAAGCTCCTGGAAGTTGTAGATCTCTCCGTTGAAGACAATCGTGACCTTGCCGTCGTCGCTCGACATGGGCTGGGCTCCAGCTTCGGAAAGATCGAGAATCGAAAGACGACGAAAACCAAGGGCAACGTTGTCGACGATATGCTGGCTGCCCATATCGGGACCACGGTGGATGATGCGATTCATCATGGCCGTGAGAACCAGCTCACTCTGTTCATCTGTACCGGTAAAACCGACAAAACCGCACATGCAAGATCCTTTCTGCTGACGGCTCAGGTGTACTGCCGCAAGGATTGCGGCAGCTGATGTCAAATAATCTTTACTATCATGCCAATCTTTTGTTTCGTGATAGGGCATAAGCGCCGAGCGAACCGAAAAAACCACGTCCCGATCTTCAGGCGAAGCGGCGGGACGTGGTTGCGAACGCTATGTTAAAGAACAGCACCCAGATTTCCTTGGTTTTACACGGGGTGAACACTGTTGCCATTTATTAGACCACGGCACAGTCCATGCAATTTTTTAGAAGGCTGTGATGCGCGCAAGGTCAGGTGGCATATTAGGATGGTTGATAATACAGAATGTTTCATCGTTTCTGCCGCGGGACGCCTTCTGCCCTTTAAGGCTGAATTTAGCGAGAGAGGTCTTTGTATGTCGAGTCCGACACAAGAGAAGCTAACTCTGATGCGCTATATAGAGTTGCTCGAGGAAGATGACCTTGTTGTTTCCAGACCGAGCGCTTCGTGCGACCAGCGCATTGAGTTTGCGACTGATGACTCGCGCCAGGTGCGTCCGGGCACGTTGTTTGTCTGCAAAGGCCGTGCGTTTAAGCGCGAGTACCTGCTTTCGTCAATCGCCGATGGCGCCGTGGCCTACGTTTCCGAGGTCGATTACGATGTTGATCTTCCCGCGGTGATTGTGAGCGATATTCGTCGCACGCTCGCCGTGGTGGCAGATGCCTTTTATGGGCACCCGTCGGGTAAGGTGAAGGTCTGCGCCTTTACAGGCACCAAGGGCAAGTCGACCTGCAGCTTTTATCTGCGCGGCATCCTCGCCAACGAGGCCAAGCTTACGGGCTGTCATCGACCCGCTCTTAATACGGGCATTGAGTTCGACGACGGCATCGAGACGGGCCCTTCCAAGCTGACGACCCCCGAATCCTTCCTGCTGCAGTCTCGCATCGCGCATGCTGCGGAGGCGGGTGCCCCGTGGCTGGTTATGGAGGCATCGAGTCAGGGCCTCAAATACGAGCGTACGGGCAAGATTGACTTTGAAGTCGGCGCCTTTACCAATATCGGCGAGGATCACATTTCGCCGATTGAGCATCCGACGCTCGAGGATTACTTTGCCAGCAAGCTCAAAATCTTCTCGCAGAGCCGTTTTGCCGTGGTCAATCTCGATATGGATAAGGTCGATCGCGTGCTCGAGGCGGCATCTCGTTGCGAACGTACGGTGACGTTCTCCCTGATCGACGAGCGTGCCGACGTGCTTGCGCTGGCGATTCGCAATGGCGACTGCGGCGTGGTGGCAACGGTGCGCACGCCCCGTTTTACGCGTGACATTGTGATTCCCACGCCGGTTAAGTTCAATGTGTCCAACGCGCTTGCCGCTATTGCCTGCGCCGAGGCCCTGGGCATTTCCGAAGAGGGTATCGTCCATGGCTTTGAGGGCGTCTTCGTTCCCGGTCGTATGGAGCTCTATCCGTCCGTATCGGGCAAAATCCTGGGCATCGTCGATTTTGCACATAACGGCATGAGCCTCGAGACACTCCTGCGCGACTTGCGCGAGAACTATCCCGAGCGCGAGCTGGCGGTTGTATTTGGCGCTACGGGCGGTAAGGGTGTCGATCGACGCACCACGATGGGCATCGCCGCTGGCAAGTATGCCGACCGAATCGTGATTACCGAGGATGACCCCGGCCCCGAGGATGTCGAGGACATCTGCGCCGAGATCGCGCGCAACGTTCAAGCGCAGGGAAATGATAACTGGCAAATCGTGACTGATCGCGTTGCCGCTATCGAGACTGCCGTGCGCGAAACTGTCCGTCCTGCCGTGGTCATCGTGACCGGTAAGGGCGAGGAAGAGTGTATGCTGCGCAAGAACGGACCCGAGCCTTGTGAGCGCGACGGTTCGATTCTCAAGCGCACCCTTGCGGCGTACGACGCCTAGACCAGCCCCTTCTATGTAAACGGAGTGACCATGTCCCACAACATCCTGCCGACCGTTGCCGAGCTTTCGGGCGAGATGCGCGAGCGCCTTGCCAAGGTCAAGTATGTCTTTACCGATCTGGACGCCACGATGCTCGCCCCCGGCTCGTGCGTGCTGCGCGATAACGACGGCAATCCCTCGACCAAGCTCGTCGAGGCGGTTGTCGCGCTCGCCCGTGCCGGCATCCAGGTGGTTCCCACCTCGGGTCGCAATCGCACCATGATCCATGAGGACGCCCGCGTGCTCGGCCTCAACTCCTACATCGGCGAGATGGGCGGCCTGGTCATGTACGACCTCAAGGCCAACGACTGGGAGTACCTGACGGGCGACATGCCCTACGACCCCGCCTGCGGTCTCACGCCGCACCAGGTGATCGAGCAGACCGGCGTGTGCGAGAAGATCCTTGCCCGCTGGCCGCACAAGATCGAATACCACAACGACATGTCGACCGGCTACAAGTACCGTGAGGTCACCGTCGGCATGCGCGGCGATGTGCCCGACGATGAGGTCCAGGCCATCCTGGACGAGGCCGGCTGCGGTCTGGTCTGGGCTTGCAACGGCCATCTGACTCACCTGTCCAAGCCGACGACGCTCGAGCTTAATCGCGTCGAGGACGGCCGCGCCTTCAACATCAATCCGGCGGGTCTCAACAAAGGCGTTGCCATTGCGCGCTTCTGCGAGCACCTGGGGATCGAGCGCGAGGAGACGCTTGCGCTCGGCGACTCCGAGTCCGACTTCTACATGGCCGACCATGTTGGCATGTTCTGCCTGGTCGAGAACGGTCTGACGAGCGCCGGTGCCCCGGAGTTCTTGGATGCCTGCGACAATGCCTATATTACGCGCGGCAAGATTGTCGACGGTTGGGTGGCAACGGCCGAGCTGTTGGTCGCGGCCCGTTCGTAGCGCGACGCATCACGCATGGTCGCATTTTTCGAGAGAGAATCTGGTGAGGTAATGTCCGATATCGATAATATGGCCGGGGACACGCGTCCGATCGGCGTGTTCGACTCGGGCTTGGGCGGCTTGACGGTCGCGCGAGCGATCGCAACGGCACTTCCGCACGAGTCCGTCTACTATTTCGGTGACACTAAGCGCTGCCCTTATGGCACCCGCACCGAGGACGAGGTTCGCTCGTTTGCGCTGCAGGCGGGCCGCTGGCTATCGAGGCACGACGTTAAGATCATGGTCATCGCCTGCAACACGGCGACCGCCGCGGCCTTGCGTTTGGCTCAGCAAGTGCTTGACGTTCCCGTGATCGGCGTGATCGCCCCGGGCGCACGCGCCGCCATCAACAGCACGCGTACGCGTCGCGTGGGCGTGCTCGCCACCAACCTCACCATTCGCTCGGGCGCCTACACGCGCGCCATCCAGGATTTGGATGCTGGTGTCGATGTGTATGGCTGCCCGGCTTCGAGCTTTGTCGAGGTCGTCGAGCACGAGCTCGCCTCGGGCGCGCATCTGCAGGAGCAGTGGCTCGAGAACGAGGATATTTTTGATACGCCAGCCGTTCGCGCGCTGGTCGGCGCCACAGTCGAGCCGCTGCACGATCGTGGCATTGATACCGTGGTACTCGGCTGTACGCATTTCCCGCTGCTGGTGGGTCCCATCCGCCATGCGCTAGGACCCGGGGTGCGCGTGGTGAGCTCCGCCGAGGAGACCACCCGCGAGCTGACCGATATCCTCACGCGCCGTGAGCAGCTGGCGGGCGATACCGCTGAGCCGCAGCATCGCTTTGCCACCACGTCTGACAACATTGCCGAGTTTGCGGTGGCGGGTAGCTTTATCTTTGGCCAGCCGCTCAAAAGCATCGAGCATGTCGATATCGACGAACTCGGTTAGGCTCGCAATGTCGCCGGAGGCTTCGCCACATCTTTTGCCGAAAGGATAGTTCCATGGAATACATGCAGGTCAACCGCGCCAACGGCCGTGCCGCCAACGAGCTGCGCCCCGTTAAGCTCACCCGCGGCGTTATGAAGCACGCCCACGGCTCGTGCCTGGCCGAGTTCGGCGACACGCGCGTACTGTGCGCCGCCACCATCGAGGAGGGTGTGCCGGGTTGGCGCAAGGGCGCCAAGGCCGGCTGGGTAACGGCGGAATATGCGATGCTGCCGGCCTCGACCGGTAAACGCTGCAAGCGCGAGCATGCCAACCGAAAGGGTCGCTCCATGGAGATCGAGCGGCTTATCGGCCGCAGTCTGCGTACCGTCGTCAACATGAAGGCGCTCGGCGAGTACACCGTTACCGTCGACTGCGATGTGATCCAGGCCGATGGCGGCACGCGTACGGCGAGCATTACCGGTGCCTGGTTGGCGCTGCACGACGCCCTTGCCATGTGGGTCGAGGCGGGCAAGCTCGAGCGCATCCCGCTCACGGGCCAGGTCGCCGCGATTTCTATGGGTGTCGTCGACGGCAACACCCTGCTCGACTTGGATTATTCCGAGGACAGCCACGCCGAGGTCGACATGAACCTCGTCGCTACCGACACCGGCGAGATGATCGAACTTCAGGGTACCGGCGAGCAGGCGCCCTTCGACCGTAAGCGTCTCAACGCCCTACTCGACCTGGGCGACAAGGGTATCGCCGAGCTCATCGAGCTTCAGCGCCAAGCCCTCGTCTAACCTGCCAAAAAGGGACAGGTTTATTTTGGCAGGTTTTATCTGGGAAAACGTCGAAGTATAAGACTGCCGTTGATTGAGACGGGAGAGAGGCCGAAGTCCTCGTCGTCCTCAACTCGGCATTGCTATAGAGACAAAGGAGGCCAGCTATGGCACTTGAGAAGATTGACATCGACACCCTCGACCCGGCGGCGACCATCGTCGTGGCAACCGGCAACGCCCATAAGCTCACCGAGATCGAGGCCATTTTGGGCAAGGTCATGCCCGAGGTGCGCTTTGTGGCGCTCGGCCAGCTGGGCGATTTTGAGGACCCCGAGGAAAACGGCACGACGTTTTTGGAGAACGCCATCATCAAGGCGCAGGCTGCCGTTGAGGAGACGGGCCTTATGGCCATCGCCGACGATTCTGGCTTGGTCGTCGACGCGCTGGACGGCGAGCCGGGCGTGTATAGCGCGCGCTATGCGGGCGTGCATGGCGACGATGCCGCCAACAACGCCAAGCTTCTCGTTAACCTGGAAGGCGTGGCAGACGAGGACCGCACCGCGCGCTTTATGAGCGTCGTCGCGCTTATCGATACGGACGGCCTGGTCACCTATGGCGAGGGCGCCTGCGAGGGCGTTATCGCACACGAGGGCCGCGGCGATCACGGCTTTGGCTACGACCCGCTGTTCCTGCCGGTCGATACGCCGGGCAAGACCATGGCCGAGCTCACGGCGGACGAGAAGAACGCCATCAGCCATCGTTTCCATGCGCTCGAGCATCTGTCCGCCAAGCTGACGGGCGAGGAGTAGACCGTGCGTGCGGTGGTGCAGCGCGTGCTCAACGCCGGCGTGACGGTCGACGGCGAGTGCGTGGGCCGTATTGGACGCGGCTACCTGGTGCTGCTGGGCGTGGGCCACGGCGACACACGCGCCGAAGCCGACAAGCTGTGGAGCAAGCTCCGCGGGCTGCGTATCAACGAGGACGAGAACGGCAAGACCAACTTGGCGCTGGCGGATGTCGACGGCGAGGTGCTCGTGGTGTCGCAGTTCACGCTGTTTGCCGACTGCCGCCACGGCCGCCGTCCGTCGTTTACGGACGCCGGCGCGCCCGATGTCGCTAACGAACTTTACGAGTACTTTCTGACACTCGTCGCTCAGGACGTTGAGCATGTGGCGCACGGTATCTTTGGCGCCGATATGAAGGTTGACCTGGTCAACGACGGTCCGTTCACCATTGTTCTGGACACAGACAACCTTTAGGTTACGCGGTTTTACCAAACCGCGTAACTACTCGACGCTGCACGGCCACCATTCGGCCAATCTGTCGCTCAAGCCGTCGCTCGCGTACCAAAGTACGCGTCGCTCCTCTTTCGCGACACCTTGGCTCGAATGGTGGTCGTTCGCTGACGTGAACTGGTCATGTGAGGTTGTCGTCTGGTACGTATTTGAGATCGGGCTTTTTTAGCTGCTTGCGTATGGCTGCAACAGGGTGCTATAGTATTAGAGTTTTGTCTATCTTAGGGGTATTATCCCCTTTTTGAATTGCACCCTCTGGAGGCCCTATTCATGGAAGAGATGGAAGTCAATCACGTCGACGACATCCACGAGAAGCTGACCGATATGGTGGGCGATCGCGTCAAGGTTAAGGCCAACATGGGCCGTACCCGCGTCATCGAGCGCATGGGCACCATCAAGAGCGTCCACCCCGCCGTCTTTATCGTTGAGGTTGACGAGCGTCGCGGCCGCAAATCGCGTCAGTCCTACCAGTATATCGATGTCCTTACCGGCCAGGTCGAACTGTTCGACCCCGAGAGCGGCGAGCATATCTTTACCCCGCTCGGCAACCAGCTCGAGGAGCACTAACGGTGACCGATCGGTCCCTCATCCTTACCGCGCCGGCAAAGATTAACCTCTACCTGGGGGTTCATACCGAGCGCGATGACCGCGGCTACCACAGGGTCGATTCCCTGATGGCGGCCGTCGGTCTTTCCGATACCGTGACGGTCACGCCGGCGCAGGCGCTGACCGTCCAGACGGTTCCAGCATCAGATTTTCCCATGCAAAAGAATACGGCGTATCGGGCTGCGGTTGCTATGGCCGAGCATTATGGTCGCGAGGCAAACATCTGCGTGACGATTGAGAAACGCATTCCATTGTGCGCCGGCTTGGGCGGCCCCTCGACGGATGCGGCCGCGGTCATTGTCGCCTTGGCGGAGCTCTGGGGCATTGATCGCACCGACCCAGCGTTCGATGACATTGCGCGGGGCATTGGTGCCGACGTCCCGTTCTTTTTGCACGCGAGCCCTGCGTTTTACGTAGGTGGGGGAGACGTGCTGGCAACTGAGTACCCCGCGCTGCCCGCGACGCCCGTCGTGCTGGTCAAGCCGCGCGAGGCAAGCGTTTCGACAATTGAAGCCTATCGACGTTTTGACGAGGCCCCGGTGCCTGCGGACAAGCCCGGCGCGATAGCTTCTGCCTTGCGTGCTGGTGATGCCGAGACGGCATATGCACTCATCCATAACAATCTGGGTGTCATTTCCGCACAGATGGAGTCGCAGATTCAAACGGTCCTCGACTGGCTGCGTAAACAGGACGGAACCGTTGCTGTAGATGTGTGCGGATCGGGTGCCTGCTCGTTTGCCATTTGCGACACCGCCGCCACGGCCGAAAGGCTTGCCGATGCTGCCCGGCAAAATGGCTGGTGGGCCTGCGCGACTGAGCTTATTCCCAACACGGTTCAAATCGACGCGCCAAAGAAATAAAAATTTCTCTAGCACGCGGCGAAAATCTTTGTTACTATAGTCGAGCTAACGGGTTGTGGCTCAGTTTGGTAGAGCACTGCGTTCGGGACGCAGGGGTCGCTGGTTCAAATCCAGTCAACCCGACCAGAGCATGAGGAGGGACCGCTTCTTGCGGTCCCTTTTTTTAGCTAGTGTTGTGATACCGCGATACCCGCGGTATACTCATTCGAGCTTGTCTCGCTGTATTGTGGAGGTCTACATGTTTGGACTGAGGGCTCCTGAGCTCATCATTATTCTCGTCGTTGTCCTGATTATCTTCGGGCCCAAGAACCTGCCGAAGCTCGGCAAGTCTCTCGGCTCTACCGTCAAGAATATCCGCGAGGGTATGGAGGGCGACGATAAGGCCGAGACCAAGCAGGCCGAGGAGGTCGTGGTCGAGCAGTCCGAGGAGGACAAGGAGATCGCTGAGCTCGAGGCCAAGCTCGCTGCTGCCAAGAAGAAGCAGGCAGAGGACAGCGACGCGGACGCAGAGTAGTCCCATCCCTTTGGGGTGAGCACCTGACCGGCTTGCCCGCAGGCTAGCCGGTCTTTTTCGTTTTGTTGACAGTTGATTGTTTGATCAGAGTTGGGGAGATATCCGTATGGACGCAAGCCAGATCGTACTGACCGCTGAGGGCCGCCAGAAGCTCGTCGAGGAGCTCGCCTGGCGTGAGGGCGATTACGCCAAGGAGATCGTCGAGGACATCAAGGAAGCCCGCGCGTTCGGCGACCTTTCGGAGAACTCCGAGTACGATGCCGCCAAGGACAAGCAGGCCCAGAATGCTGCTCGTATCGCCGAGATCCAGGCCATTCTTGCCAACGCTCAGGTTGCTGCCACCACGGGCGATCTGACCGTCTCCATCGGTTCCACCGTTTCGCTGATTGATCCCAACGGCGAGGTCATGGAAGTCACGCTCGTCGGTACCACCGAGACCAACTCGCTCGAGCACAAGATCTCCAACGAGTCTCCGGTCGGTCACGCCATCATCGGTCACGGCGAGGGTGATTCCGTCGAGGTCGTTACGCCTTCCGGCAAGACTCGCGTCTACACCATCGCCAAGATCGCACGCTAGACCACGGTCCCGCGTAAAGGTATGTTTTCGCTCCCTGGGACCGAATCCTGGGGAGCGTTTTAGTTTGAGGAGCTAACTTATGGCAGAGAACCAGAACGCCGCCGATCAGGCATCGACGCTCAACGACGAGCGCGCCACCCGCCTGGCCAAGCGCGCCGCCCTGTTCGAGGCGGGCCAGAACCCCTATCCCGAGCACTCTGAGCTTGAGGACTACGTCGCCGATATCGAGGCTAAGTACGCCGAGCTTGCCGATGGCGAGGACACCGAGGACGTCGTGAAGATCGCTGGCCGTGTGGTCGCCAAGCGCGGTCAGGGCAAGATCATGTTCATCGTCGTGCGCGATGCGACTGCCGAGATTCAGCTGTTCTGCCGCATCAACGACATGGACGAGGCTGCCTGGAGTACGCTCAAGGCCCTCGACCTGGGCGACATCCTGGGCGTGACCGGCGTGGTCGTGCGCACCCAGCGTGGCCAGCTTTCCGTTGCCCCTAAGAGCGCGACCCTGCTTGCCAAGGCCGTTCGTCCGCTGCCCGAGAAGTTCCACGGTCTTTCCGACAAGGAGACCCGCTATCGCCAGCGCTATGTCGACCTGATCGCCAACGACGACGTTCGCGAGACCTTCCGTAAGCGTTCGCAGATTCTCTCCACCTTCCGTCGCTTTATGGAGTCCGACGGCTACATGGAGGTCGAGACCCCCATCCTGCAGACCATCCAAGGCGGCGCTACTGCCAAGCCGTTCATTACCCACTTCAACGCGCTCGATCAGGAGTGCTACCTGCGTATTGCCACCGAGCTGCACCTCAAGCGCTGCATCGTCGGTGGTTTTGAGCGCGTGTTCGAGATCGGCCGCATCTTCCGTAACGAGGGCATGGACCTTACCCACAACCCCGAGTTCACCACGATGGAGGCCTACCGTGCCTTCTCCGACCTCGAGGGCATGAAGGCACTCGCCCAAGGTGTCATCAAGGCTGCCAACAAGGCCATCGGCAACCCCGAGGTCATCGAGTACCAGGGCCAGACCATCGACCTTTCTGGTGAGTGGGCCAGCCGTCCCATGACCGACATCGTCTCCGACGTGCTCGGCAAGCAGGTCACCATCGACACGCCGGTCGAGGAGCTTGCTGCCGCCGCGCGCGAGAAGGGCCTGGAGATCAAGCCCGAGTGGACTGCTGGCAAGATCATCGCCGAGATTTACGATGAGCTGGGCGAGGACACCATCGTCAACCCCACGTTCGTGTGCGATTACCCCATCGAGGTCAGCCCGCTTGCCAAGCGTTTTGAGGACGACCCGCGCCTGACGCACCGCTTTGAGCTGGTCATCGCCGGCCACGAGTACGCCAACGCATTCTCCGAGCTCAACGACCCGGTCGACCAGGCTGAGCGCTTTGCTGCCCAGATGGCCGAGAAGGCCGGCGGCGACGATGAGGCTATGGAGTATGACGAGGACTACGTGCGCGCCCTCGAGTACGGTATGCCTCCCGCGGGCGGCATCGGCATCGGCATCGATCGCGTGGTCATGCTGCTTACCAACCAGGCTTCCATCCGCGACGTGCTACTGTTCCCGCACATGAAGCCCGAGAAGGGTTTCCAGTCCGGTGCCGCTGCCGCCAAGGCTGCCGAGGCCGGCAACGCCGCGAGCCCATTCGTTAAGTCGCTTAAGCCCACGCTCGATTACTCCAAGATCGCCGTTGAGCCGCTGTTTGAGGAGTTCGTCGACTTTGATACCTTCTCCAAGAGCGATTTCCGCGCTGTGAAGGTCAAGGCATGCGAGGCCGTCAAGAAGTCCAAGAAGCTGCTGAACTTTACGCTCGACGACGGCACCGGCACCGACCGCACCATCCTCTCCGGTATTCACGCTTATTACGAGCCCGAGGACCTGGTTGGCAAGACCTTGCTCGCCATCACCAACCTGCCTCCGCGCAAGATGATGGGTATTCCCAGCTGCGGCATGCTGATCAGCGCTGTCCACGAGGAGGAGGGCGAGGAACGCCTCAACCTGATCCAACTCGACGCCTCCATCCCCGCCGGCGCAAAGATGTACTAACTAGTTACGCGGTTCTACGAACCGCGTAACGGCTCGACGCTGCGCGGGCCGCATTTGGACAATCTGACGTTCAACTTCAAGGGCGCGACC
>CABSNH010000025.1 GCA_902478985.1 uncultured Collinsella sp. | reverse complement strand
GCGGGCTTCTCGGCGGCAGGCGCGGGCTCGATCTCCGCGGCCTCCTCTGCGGGCGCAGGCTCGGCCGCAACCTCGGTCTCGACGGACGCGACCTCGGCGGCCTCAGACTCCTCGGCAACCTGTTCCTCGGCAGCGTCGGCCGCTTGGGCCTTGGCCTTCATCGCCGCGACAAATCCAGCAGGCATGCCATCGAACTCGCGCACGCCGGCAAGCGAGCGCTCGATATCCTTGGCGCACGCTTCGGACACAGTCGCCACGTGACGCTCGGCGGCCTTGGCACGGGCCTCGCGCTTGGGATTGGGCCTGCGGTTACGGTTCCTGTTGTCGACGTCTGCCATAAGTGGTCACCTTTCTCGGTCTCTGCCGCTATCGGCTTTTCCCATCCATGATACCCCGCCGTGCACAAAAAAGACGGCCCCGAAGGACCGCCTTTCACATCGTTTTACCGCGTCCGACAAGAAACGCTGCAATGCCCCGCGCTAGTCGCGACGACCAAGGATGTTCAGGATGCGCAGGAACACGTTGATGATGTCCACGAACAGGTTGGATGCCATGAGCACGGCGTTGGGCAGCGTGGGCGGCACCGTCGTGGCCACATAGGTGTCGTAGCCAATAAAGCCGGCGAACACCACGATCACGATCAGGTCGGTGATGGACTGCGAGACGCCCATAAACATCAGCACGATCTCGACCAGAATCGTGGCAAGCAGGATGCCAAAACCAATGCCGTACACACGCTGGAAGAACTTGGGGAAGGTCACGCCCAGCGCACCAAAGACAAAGGTGATGGCGGCCGTGGCGATAAAGGCAGTGTTGATGGTGGGCAGGTCGTAATTGGCAAGGCCAAACGACGCGGTCAGGCCAAAGGTACTCGCAAAGATTACGTAGCCCACAAGGGACAGACCCACAGACTGCTTGCCCGCGGCGGCCGACATCATGACCATGCCGACGATGGTCAAAATAAACGAGCCAAAGACCAGCGGCAAGGCGGCGCCGCTCATCATCATGCGGGCAAACGCCATGGTGCTCGTAAAGTAAGCACCGGCACCCATGGCGCAAAAGCCCAAAAAGATCAGGGCAGACATGGCAAGGTTGTACGCACGCGGCGACATCTCCTTGGCACGGCTTGCGCCGGTCTCAATGGGGCCGTTCTGATAACCCTGGATATCGTTCATAATATCGTCCTTTCAAAAGCGCCGCGACAGCGCCGTAGGTGACAAGATTCCTGCCATTGTACCCGAATGCCGCGCGCTCTTACCTGCGGCGCCCGCTCTCGAGCGTACGGTCGAATGCCCACACCCACCAACGCATCAGATGGGCCTGCGAGCCATCCGGTCGCTCGCGCGCCTGTTCTTCCAGATACAGTTCGGTCGCATGCCCACCAAAACGAACCTTATAGGTTGCCGTACGAATGCCGTGAACCGTTAGGCCAAAACCGGTGGATGAGACAATCTCGTCGATCGTAAAACAGCGACCGTCGACCCAGCAGACGGTAACCGGCACGACTTGTCCGCCCGCGAGGATGCGGGCCACGACGTCCACATACTGCTTGTGCACGCGTCGAGTTTTACCATCTGTCTGTCGATATTCCATGCCTCCTATTATCGAACGCATGTTTGCATATTGTAAAGCGAACAGGCTGTGGTTTTGGGATGTTGGGGCGCGCACGTGTCCTCATGGCGTGCTAGCAAAAAGAACACCCGCGGTCAACAGGGCAAATATTCAATGTTAGTGCCAAAAAATTCACTTCTCCCATCAGAACTCGGTAAAGAAACCCGCAGGAGGTGATACGATTTATCATGTTTTTGTAACGTGCCTGCAAACTTCGAGAAAGCCCATATATGGACGTAACGTTCTCAGCCTTCCTCGGCCAAATTGTGTCGAACCCAGTCCTTGCCGTCACCGTGATCCTCGCGCTCGGCGCTATCTTCGTCAACGGATGGACCGACGCGCCCAACGCCATCGCGACCTGTGTCACCACGCGCTGCATGCCCGCCCGCGCAGCCATTCTCATGAGCGCCGCATTCAACTTCCTCGGCGTGCTCATCATGACGCACTTTAACGCGAGCGTCGCCAACACCATCTCACATATCGTCGACTTTGGCGGAAACAGCACCATGGCGCTCGCATGCCTCTGCGCGGCGCTGTTCTCCATCGTCGTCTACGGCGCCACGGCATCGCGTTTTGGCATCCCCACCTCGCAAAGCCACAGCCTTATCGCCGGCCTGACCGGTGCCGCAATCGCCCTCGGCGGCGCGAGCAGCGTCAACGTCCACGAGTGGATGAAGGTCATCTACGGCTTGGCGCTCTCCATCGGCCTGGGCTTTATCATGGGCTGGGTCCTATGCAAGCTCGTCTCGATTCTTTTCGCCGCCGCCAACAGGCGACGTGCCAACGTCTTCTTTAAATACGCTCAGATCGCGAGCGCTGCGGCCATGAGCTTCATGCACGGCGCGCAGGATGGACAGAAGTTCATCGGCGTGCTCTTTTTAGGCGTGGCCTTCGCCAACGGCCAGACGAGCGTCGGCGATGCCGGCATCCCCATCTGGATTATGCTGCTGTGCTCGGCCACTATGGGTATCGGCACCAGCGTGGGCGGTGAGCGCATCATCAAGTCTGTCGGTCAGAGCATGGTCAAGCTCGAAAAGTACCAGGGCTTCTCCGCCGACCTGGCGGGCGCCGCGAACCTGCTACTTGCCACCCTTACCGGCATCCCCGTATCCTCCACGCACATCAAAACCTGCGCCATTATGGGTGTCGGCGCCGTCAAGCGCCTCTCGGCCATCAACTTCGGCGTGGTCAAGGACATGATGTTCACGTGGTTCTTCACCTTCCCCGCTTGTGGACTCATCAGCTTTGTCATGGCCAAGCTGTTCATGATGTTCATCTAGTCAAACCGAACGTCCATCCGGACCGCAATACCTCGCCCACCCGTCTTCGCCTCGAAAGGACCCACTCATGGCAAAGAAACCCGATTCGTTCTACTTTGACAACTACGTCGCCTGCGCCGACCTTGCTGTCCAGGCCGCAGAGTTGCTCATCAAGATTTTTGAGAACTTTGATCCCGCGCAGATCCACGACATGCTCGAGGAGATGCATGCGATTGAGCATGCGGCCGACAAGAAGCACCATGAGCTCGAGGATGCCCTGCTCACTGCCTTTATCACCCCGCTTGAGCGCGAGGATCTGGACCTGATGAGTTGCGCGCTCGACACTGTGCTTGACCGTATCGAAGGCGTCGTGCAGCGCGTCTACTTCACCAACATCCAGAGCATCCACCCCGATGCCATTGTCATCGCCCACAAGGTGACCGACGCCTGCCGCGCCATGAAGGACCTTATGGTCGAGCTGCCTAATTACCGCAAGTCCAAGACCCTGCGCGAGCTGGTCATCCAGATCAACACCATTGAGTCCGAGGCCGATGAGCTCTACATCAACGCCATGCGCAACCTGCACGTCAATGGCAAGGACCCGCTCGAGGTCATCGCCTGGCGTGACGTCTACGCTTTCCTGGAGTACTGCGCCGACTGCTGCGAGAATGTGGCTGATGTCGTGGATTCGATTGTCATGAAGAACAGTTAATTAGCTGTACGTATCCCACCGGCGAAGGGCCGGCCACGGTTTGCTTTCTCACTCCGGCTGCTCTGCAGAGTCGTTCGAAAGTAGACCGTGGCCGGCCCTTCGCCTTACGTACCACCATTGGGAACTTTGGCTGATAGTTATAGCGCAATGGGGGTTTGGCCGAGGGGACCTTTAGTACCCAATTGAACACTTTGGCATTCGGTGGGCGTTTGGCTGAATGTTGCTTTGGGTACCCTTTTGCTTAGTTTTGGGTTGTTTTATTAGCTTTGGAGGCTCGTATGGGGTATTTGGATTTGGCTCGGGCTCGGTATTCTTGTCGTTCTTTTGAGGATCGGGCTGTGGAGCAGGCTGTGGTGGATGCCATTGTTGAGGCTGGGCGTATTGCTCCTTCTGCTTGTAATAATCATCCAACCCGTGTGATGGTGTTGGATACGCCCGAGCTTTTGGAGAAGGCGGCTGCCTGTCAGCCTCGGTTTGCTCGTGATGGGTCTATCTTTGGGGCACCGCTTATCTTTCTTATTTGCAGCGTTACCGACGACGCTTGGGTTCGCCCCTATGACCAGATGAACTCCAGCGCTATCGACACCTCGATTGTTTGCGATCAGATGATGATGGAGGCCGAGGAGCAGGGCCTGGGAACGTGTTGGGTATGCCATTTTAAGCCCGAGCTTGCCTGCGAGCAGTTCAACCTGCCCGAGGGCGTTTATCCCTATCACATGCTCGTCTGCGGCTATCCTGCCGACCACATCGCCGATCCCGAGCATCGCGAGGCCCGTACCATTCCCCTCTCCGACTTCCTCCTCAAGTAGTTTTTGGCACATGCCCTAAAATCTCCTTTTTACCACGCGCCCTTCGCCGAGTTCTGCCCTATCACACGCAGAGCTCGGCGTTTTGTTTCCCAACCCGTATGCAGCCAAAAAAAGGAGCCCGCAGGTGCGAGCTCCTCTTAAGGACACGAGATTGTAGCTCTGGAGCTAGTCCAGGTCGTCAGCGGCAAAGTTGTCGATCGGGGCGAAGGGGTCGGCCACGGGGACAACCGGATCAGCGACAGGCAGCGGCTCGGCGGCGGGAACGGTCACTGCAGGAGAAGCCGCAGAACCGACCGGCGTGGAGGCCATAAGGTCGGACGGGAAGGAATTCTGGGCATCGTCCATGAAATGCTGGATGAGCTTGAGGTACTCGGCCTTGAACTCCTCACGGGAAGCCTTCAGACGGTCAATCTCCTCGAGCTCGGCCTGCTTCTCGGTCAGGGCCTGACGGATGACCTCGCGGGCCTTGGCGTCGGCTTCGTTGCGGATGCGCTCAGCGTTCTCGTTGGCATCGTTGACGATGCCCTCGGCGGTCTGCTGGGCAGCGATCAGCGCAGCGGAGATCTGGCGCTCCTGAGCGGAGAAGTCGGGTGCGGGAGCGGCCACAGGAGCGGCGGGAACGGCCTGAGCGGCAGCGTCCTGAGCCTGGGCAAGCTGAGCCTGCGTGTCGGCAAGCTGCTGCTCGGTGGCAGTCAGACGACCCTTAAGATCGACAATCTTGGCAAGCATAGCGTCAACCTCGGAGGACAGCGTCTCCAAAAAGACGTCGACCTCGGCGGGATCATAGCCGCGCTTGGCCTCAGAGAAAGTCTGAGCCTGGATGTCAGCAGGGGTAATAGCCATAACAAGTTCTCCTTTATCATCGCCTTGGCGCCGGGCGCCCGACGTAAGTTACTAAGCCAGTTCTATACGAGTATACCTATAAGAAGCTGCAGAATCAGCCTCTGCACCAACTGCAACGCAATAATCGCAACGACCGGCGAAAAATCAACGCCGCCCATCGGCGGAATAAACCGACGAAACAGGTTGAGCCACGGACCGCAGACGCTATCGAGCACCGCGGCGATATCCTGCAGCAGGCCGCCCTGCTTCATGGGAATCCACGTCATAAAGCAATAGACCACGATGAGCGTGGAATAGAAGTTGAACAGCGTGTTTACCAGCTGGACAATGGTGTAGATGTTGATGAGAATCTCCTCGTCTTGGGTTTACTTAAGGTAGCCGTCGGCGCGCAGCTTCTTGAGGTCCGAATCCTTGACCTCGCAGCCGGCGGGCAGCACCATAAACACGCGATCGCCCACCTCTTTGACCGTAGCGCCCAGGCCGCAGGCAAAGCCATAGCTAAAGTCCAGGACACGCTTGGCGACCTCGGTGCGAACGCCAACAAAAATCAGCGCAACGGGCTGCTTGGTGCGCACACGGCGGACAACGGTCTCGACATCGTCATAGCTCTCGGGACGCAGAACATAGGCAGGCAGCTGCGGCGTGGCGTTAATGATGTTGCTCGCATAGGCCGAAGCGTCGCTCGGCGCAGGAGCGGGCGCAGGTGCCGCGGCGCGAGCGCGAGCGCTCTCGGCATAGCTCGACGGCGTGTCGTAAGCGCCGGGACGATAGCCGCCCGCGACACTATCCTGAGAACGCGACGGCGGATTGTACGTCGTTGCATGACGGGAGTCATCGCCGACCAGCTGGCCGGAGCGCGTGTACACCGCGACCGACTCGGCCTCACCGCGGCGCGTCTGCCCCAGCAGGCCGTTGCTCGGCTCGTCCTGGGTATAGAAACCCTCGCCCGAGGCGCCGCTGTAGCCGTTGTTCTGATAGCCATCATCGTAGCCGTCATCGTAGCCGTAGTCGTCATCCTGGTCATAGCCCTGGTCGTAACCCTGCTGGCCGCCCAGGTGCATCTTATTTTTAATCTCGTCAAAGAAGCCCATGGTTGTGTCCTCTCACGGTTTAGTGCAGGCGCTCTGTAAACCAGTGCGCACTTCAGAGCCCTATTTTACTGCAAACTCCGGGCTAAATACTACCCTGCCCAGGCGAACGAGCGTAGAGCCCTCCTCAAGGGCAGGCTCAAAGTCCTCGCTCATGCCACAAGAAAGCTCGGGCAGCCTCAGATCGGGATGCGCCGCCTCCAGCTCATCTCTCAGCTCTCGCAGCCCGGCAAAAGTGCGACGTGCCACATCCTTGTTCCCTCGAGGGGCCATGGTCATAAGGCCCTGCACACAAATTCCCTCAAGTTCCGCAAGCTCGCCGGCAGCGCCACGAATCTCATCGGGCGAAAAGCCGCCCTTGGACTCCTCGCCGCTTACGTTAACCTCGATTAGCACCTGTTGGGGAGCAGAAAGCTCGCCCGCTTCGATCTTGCGAACGGCACGGCTCGAGATCGCCTGCGCCAAATGAAGCGAACCAACCGAATGAATCAGCTCGGCCGAACCCAGCACCGCGTTAATCTTGTTGGTCTGAAGGTTGCCGATCATATCAAAGCGTACCTCGGGCAGCTCCGGATGATCCGCCAGACCTGCAAGTTTGCGGACGAGCTCTTGCGGGCGGTTCTCGGCAAAATGGCGATATCCCACCTGGATGGCCGCGATGGTCTCATCGACGCCGACGGTCTTGGACACGGCAATCAAACGCGCGGCATCACGGGGCCTCCCGGCGCGATCGAGCGCGGCATAGAAACGCTCGAGTATCTGCTCGCGGCGAGCGCGCATTACATTCAAATAGTTATCCATTGCCAATCGCCTCCGCTAACAGCACAACAAGTAGTCCCATGCTAACGCAAGAGCGCAGCCCCGCATCCGCAAGGCCGCGCTCCCTTAGGTATTTACAATCTCTCAACGAACGGGGTACCCTACTCCTCGTCGTCCTCGGCATCATCCTCGTCCTCAAGATGATCCAACAGGTAGCGAAGACCCTCGCTCACCTCGTTAGCGGGCACCTTGGCAACAAAGCGTGCATCCACGGCGGGCCTCATAATGACGCCCTCGCCCGAAGGCACGCGCATGCTCTCGAGCTCGTCCTCATCCGTACGGGCGATATCGCCGGCAGTCATACGCTGTCCGGTCAAAAGGAAGGTCAGACGGCAGGCGGCATCGATGGAAATCGAGGCAATGCGATCGAGGTAGCGCGAAACCATGATGGCACGGCGCAGGTCGTCATAGTTGCTGTCGTCGTCCATAAAATCGCCGGTGTCCATGCGGTTAAAGGTACGGAAGAACTTCTCGTACGCCGCATGTACCGGCTCGTCCTCGACGGCCAGGTTGCAGATGATGGACATGTCGTTGGTGACGAGCACGGACAGCGACGAGCCCAGCACCTGGTACACGGCCTCGGCCTCGGCCTCAACCGTGCCGACGAGCTCCTGAGGCAGCGAGATGTCGGCCTTGACCATGTGACGCGTGGCGCGGCAGATCTGGCGAACCTTATCGGTCATGCGCTGCAGGTTAAAGTCGACGTAGATAATCGTCTGCAGCAAACGGAAGTCGGAGGCGACCGGCGACTGCGTAGCGATCAGGTTGTAGCACACGGCCTCCAAGTTGGCGCAGCGAGCATCAATCGAAAGCGTGCGCTTCTTGGTCTTAGTGGCGAGCTTGCGGTCGTCGGTCACATAGGCCTTCACGGCGTCGTGAAGGGCAAGATCGACGGCCTCGTAGATGCTCAACATCTCGTGACGGGCCTCGATGAGCTGACGGGAAAACAGTTTGCGCATGGTTCACTCCAA
The DNA here is from genome assembly GCA_902478985.1 of uncultured Collinsella sp. Lineage (GTDB taxonomy): Bacteria > Actinomycetota > Coriobacteriia > Coriobacteriales > Coriobacteriaceae > Collinsella. The sequence goes on along the minus strand of CABSNH010000025.1, from coordinate 7,719 downwards.
TCAGTTGGGTGCGGTCATGCCGCCCGCACAGTGAATACGCACCGGACCAGGTCCGATCGGCTTGGGACTAGTCGCACCGATCAGCCAAAGCGGCCGGTGATATAGTCTTCCGTCCGCGAATCCACCGGGCTGGTGAAGATCGCGTCGGTTTGACCATACTCGATGAGCGTGGCGGGCTCACCGGCAACTTCCTGCAAGAAAAATGCGGTGTAGTCGCTAATGCGAGCGGCCTGCTGCATAGAATGCGTGACGATGATGATCGTCATCTCGGGCGCCAGCTCGGCCATCAGATCCTCGACCTTAGATACGGACGTGGGGTCGATGGCGGAGCAGGGCTCGTCCATCAGAAGGACATCGGGCTGCACCGCAAGCACACGCGCGATGCACAGACGCTGCTGTTGACCGCCCGAGAGCGCCAAACCATCCTTGTTGAGCTGATTGGATACCTCTTTCCAGAGGTTGGCGCGCTTGAGCGATTCTTCCACGATGTCGTCGAGGTCGCTTTTGCTAGTCACGCCCTGCAGACGAGGGCCAAAAGCGACATTCTCGTAGATGGATTTGGGAAACGGGTTGGGCTGCTGAAAAATCATGCCCACGCGGCGACGAAGGTCGACCGGGTCGACGCCCTCGGCATAGATATCGTTGCCGTCGAGTGTCATGGTGCCCTCGACGCGAGTACCCTCGATAAGGTCGTTCATACGGTTGATGCAGCGCAAAAACGTCGATTTACCACAACCCGAAGGACCGATAAACGAGGTGATGGCGTTTTTGGCGATGTTGAGGTCGAGCCCCGTCAGCGCATGAAAGTCACCGTACCAAAAGTTGAAATCCTTGGCCGTGATGGCCGCTTGCTCCGGCGTGGGAGCGGACTGATAGACGGACATGGGACTCCTTAACTAGCGGCGCTTGCGCGACAGATAACGCGCAAACAGGTTGAAGGCCAGAATAATCGCCATCAGCAAAAGCGCGGTGCCGTAGGCTGCGTTCATGTTGATGCCGTCGTTGGCAAGCAAATAGAGGTGAACGGTCATGGGGCGACCGGAATCGAACGGCGATATGGGCAGGTTGATGGCCTGACCCATGGTGTAGAGCACCACCGCGGTCTCGCCGATGGCGCGGCCGATGGCAAGGACGATGCCGGTGGCAATGCGGCCAAAAGCAGAAGGAAGCACGATCTTGGAGACGACCTGCCACTTGGTGGCGCCCAGGCCATATGCGCCCCAACGGATATAGCGCGGAACGGCGCGGATTGCCTCCTCGGTGGTGCGCATGACGATGGGCAGCATCAGAAGCGCCAGCGCCAGGGCGGCCGAAACCATCGAAAGACCCAGGTCCATGGCCTCAACAAACAAGGCGTAACCAAAGAGGCCCATAACGATGGAAGGCACCGAGGCCAGAGCATCGGCAGCATAGCGGATGATGTCGACAATCTTGCCCTGCTTGGCGTATTCAGCCAGATAGACCGCAGCCAAGACGGCAACCGGCGTGCAGATGAGCATGGCGAGTGCCGTCACGTAGATAGTCGAGACGATCGTGGGCCAAATGCCGCCCTCGGCGTTTACGCCCTGCGGCCAGCCGAAGATAAAGTCGAGCGAGATATGCGGAAGACCGTTAATGACCACGTAGGCGATGATGGCGAGCAACACCAGGGTGGTGATATAGGCCGCGGCGCGAAACACGCCGAGCATAATCTTGTTGGACAGGTCCTTGTTGATGCGGCCCTTCTTGCCATGGGAAAGGGCACGCTTGATGAGCTCGCGCGACGAGGTCGCATCGACCGTCGTGTCAACGGAATCGGACATAGCCTACCCCCTCTTCTTTGAAATCAGGCGAACGATACCCACCAGTGCAGCTGAGATGATAAACAGGACCACGCCCATGCCAAACAGAGCCGAGCGATGCAGGCCCGAGGAATAGCTCATGTCGAGTGCGATCTGGCTCGTGAGCGTCGAGATGGGGCTCGAGATGCTATCTGGAATGACCGGGGCGTTGCCCACGACCATCAGCACGGCCATGGTCTCACCGATGGCACGCCCCATACCCAAGACAATTGCATCGACAATGCCCAGCTTGGCTGCAGGCAGCACGACCTTGTAGATGGTCTGCCACTTGGTGGCACCCATGGCATAGGACGCCTCGCGAATGCCCATGGGGATGGAATTGAGGGCATCGATCGTGAGCGTGGTAATGGTGGGAACGATCATGATGGCAAGCACAAACCACGCCGTCAGCGCGCCAAAGCCAAGACCGCCGGTCAGCTGCGCGATAAACGGGCGGATGATGACCATGCCAAAGAAGCCGTAGATGATGGAGGGGATGCCCGCCAGCAGGTCGACGGCGGGGCTGATGAGCCTGCACACGCGCTTGCTGGCGATCTCGACCAGATATACAGCCGTGCCCACACCCAGGGGCACGCCCATGGCGAGCGCACCGACCGTCACCAGACCAGAGCCCGCCAGCAGCGACATGATGCCGTAGTGGCCCTCGGATGGCGCCCACGTAAAGCTAAAGAAGTCCGCCAGGCCGATGTCGGTAAAGACGGGCAGCGCCGAGTACGTGGTAAAGACAAAGATCAGGATAACGGTGACGACCGCCAAGAACGCGCAGGCAAAGAAGATCCACTGCAGCGCCTTCTCCTTGAGATAGGTGCTACGCGACACCAACGCCAACTCACGCTTTTTGGGCGTCTGAGCCTCCTGCTCAATCTGGGGGGTTTCCTGTGCTTCCACGCTACTCACTCCCCTTTCCGTCGTTGGTGACGGGAATAAAGCCCGCCTCGCGAATCTGCTTGTCCATCTTCTCGGACGTCACATAGTCAATGTAGTCCTGCGCCTGATGCGAAGGCGTACCCTTCACAAAGAAGTAAAGGTCGCGCGAGATGGGATAGCCGCCACTTGCGACCGTCTTCTCGGATGCCTCGACATGGTTGACCGAAACGGCCTTAACCGAGGTCGTGGCGTTGAGGCTCTCGACAAAACCCAGCGAGATGTAGCCAATGGCGCCATGCGAGCGGGACACGACGTCGCGCACTTGGCCCGTACCCGAAAGAACGGCCGAGCGGCGATCGAACGGCGTGCCGTCCATCACGATGGTACGGAAGGCCTCGCGCGTACCGGACGCCTCGTCGCGGTTGATAACCTGAATCTTCAGGTCCTCTCCGCCGACTTCCTTCCAGTTGGTGATCTTGCCGGCGTAAATATCGCGGAGCTGCTCGGTCGAGAGATTGTCGACCGGGTTGTCGTCGTTCACGATGACTGCGATGCCGTCGTGCGCGATTACGATCGGGGTCAGGCCAAGGTCTTGTTCGTCGGCATTGAGGCCACGAGACGAGCTGGCGATGTCGGCCGTGCCGTTGCTGACGGCCTCGATACCCGCAGAGGAGCCAAGGCCGGAGACGAGCACATCGGTGCCGGCCTCTTCCTTAAAGCCCTCGGCTGCGATCTCGGCAATGGGAAGGCACGTGGTCGAGCCGGCCACGGTAATAGAAGATGTGGAAGATCCCGAGGAGCAAGCACACAGCGTGAGCGTAAGCACTGCAGCACTCAGGACCGATGCGATCTTTCTCATAGCATCACGCCGATCGCAGCATGGCGCCCACAGGTGCCGCCCTCGTTGCGGTAGGAATAAAAGCGGTCGTTCTGACGAACGGTGGAAAGCTTGGTGTCCACAATGCTGCTCGCCTCGACGCCGGCGTCCATCAGCGCCTCGCGAATGGCGGCGGAAAGATCGAGCATACGAGAAGCAGAGGCATCGATGCACGCGAACTCGGCGGCAAAGCGATCCATAAGTTCTTGGGACACCTCGTACTCGTCGCCCAGGATATGGGGCCCAATGTAGGCAGAGATGTCGTCCGGCTTGCAGCCAGCCGCCTCGCAGAGCGCTTGGCACGCCTTGGCGGAAATGCGCGCAATCGTGCCCTTCCAGCCAGAGTGCACCACGGCAAAGCCGCCGGGAGCCACCAGCACCACGGGAACGCAATCGGCAAAGCAAAGCATCACGGGTACCTCACGGGCCGTGCAGACGATGGCATCGCAGCCCTCGGCAATCTGCTCGCGAATATTCTCGAGATAATCGGCACCGTTCGAGGCCACCGTCACGACATGGTCACCGTGTACTTGATTGGGAACAAGCAGGTTGTGCTCGCACTCCGCGGCCCCTATGGCCTCGAGTGCGCGGCGACGATTTTCTTGAACGGCAAAGGGATCATCGCCAACATGCGAGCCCAGATTGAGTGAGGAGTACGCATCTTCGGAAACACCACCGGTGCGCTCGGTAAAGGCAAAACGAACATCGCGCGTCGCGCCCTCTACGAACGTAACTCCATCATGGTCGACACGCGAAACGCTGTCCGCACGTGCTGCCATACTAAAGCCTCCTAATAACACAAGTATCGCGGCGACGCCGCTGCAGTCCGTGCCATACGGCTGCCATACTTCAACAAAAGGATACCCGCAGCGGTAGGGACCAAACGTAAAGGGAACGTAAGGAGATTGGAGGCTTTCATTTACAAAGGCGAAACACAACAAAAAAGGGTGCGCCCAATCGGACGCACCCCATGCAGGTCGTTGATAAAGACGAACTAGAAGCTGCCGCGCTTGAGGAAGTCAGGAAGCTCAAACTGGTCGTTACCAAAGTTGGGGAGCTCGGTACCACCGACGTTGCGAGTCGGGGCAGCCTGAGCCGGGCTCGTGGCAGGAGCGGTGCGCTGCGGCTCGGCAGAAGCAGCGGCCTTGCTCTGGGACTGCTGAGCAGCGAAGAGCTCGTCCTGACGGTTGACGTTGGAGTCGGAGAAGCCCGTAGCGATAACGGTGATACGCACCTGATCGCCCAGGGACTCGTCCACAACGGTACCGAAGATGATGTTGGCCTCGGGGTCGACGGCGTTGGCGACAACGTCGGCAGCGTCGCTGATCTCCTGAATACCCAGGTCCTTGGAACCGGCAATGGAAAGCAGGACGCGCGTAGCGCCATCGATGGAGCTCTCGAGCAGCGGGCTGGAAATAGCCTGCTGGGCAGCGTCGACGGCACGGGTGTCCCCAGAAGCGGTACCGATACCCATCATGGCGGTACCGGCCTGCTTCATGATGGTCTTAACATCGGCGAAGTCCAGGTTGATGATACCGGGGACGGTGATGAGGTCGGTGATGCCCTGGGTGCCCTGGGAAAGGACGCCATCGGCGATTGCGAAGGCCTCAAGCATGGTGGTCTTCTTCTCGGCGATGTCGAGCAGCTTGTCGTTAGGGATAACGATCATGGTGTCGACGCAGTCGGAAAGCGTCTTAATGCCTTCTTCGGCGCTCTTCTTGCGCTTGCGGCCCTCAAACGTAAAGGGCTTGGTCACGACGGCGACGGTCAGCGCGCCGACCTCGTTCATCGCGATATCGGCAACGATGGGGGCAGCGCCGGTACCGGTGCCGCCGCCCTCGCCGCAGGTGATGAACACCATATCGGCGCCAGCGAGCGCCTCGGCGATGTCGTCGCGGGACTCATCGGCGGCCTTACGGCCGACCTCGGGGTTGGCGCCAGCGCCCAGGCCGCGGGTCAGGTCGGTGCCGATGTGCACCTTGATATCGGCATCAGAGATCGCGAGTGCCTGAGCATCGGTGTTGATGGCAACAAACTCGACGCCGCGGATACCCTCTTCGATCATTCGATTGACCGCGTTGGTACCGCCGCCGCCGACGCCGACCACCTTAATGACGGCAAGGTAGTTGTTGATCTCTGTCTCGTGCATGTCGGTCCTCCGAACAAAGGTTATTGCCATAGCATGGGTTGACCCCTGCGCACATTAACCTTCAAGTTGAAAGTAAATGCAAAGGTAAACCGTATTATGTTTGCACATTATGAACGTATCAGTCAAATAATTGACGGTGAAAACCAAACAAACCAGATAAACGGCGCGGTATGCCCCATCAACAAAGGCCAGAAGACGCTACGAGGTCGGTGCGTTCCTAAACGTATAGTTGCCAGGAGATCGAACGTTGATATACGTCACGCCCTCCACCTGCGAAAGCAGCTTGGTAACGATATGCTCCTTTTTGGCAATGTCATCCGAATCTCCGAGCGACACCTCGATACCGTTATCGAGATTCGCCGAGATGGCCTCGACCGAGGGCGTGGAAATATCCTTGACCTGGCCCAGGAACTCGCTCGAGAATCCGCGGACGTAATCCAGGCCGGCCTTGACCGCCTTGGAATTTACCGCTTGCCCCGAAACCGGCGCGACATCGGCCGAGACATCGGTCAGCAGCACGGCTCCGTAATGTTTGGCGAGCGCCAGGGCGGCATCGATGCCGTTTAGGGTGTTGGCACCCTCCCCCGTTGTAATGACATTGCCCTGGTCGTCAACATCGACCGAGGTAGACAGTGGTGCAATCCATGTGTCATCGTCCCCGATCGCCCAGGCAAGATCGTCGGAGCTAATGTAGGCGATTGCGATAACTTTGCGTTCCGTCGGCGTGATGATGAGCGTATGGGGAAATTGACGTTGGACATCCACGCCCGAGACCCACGGATTTTGCTTAAGGCCCTCGGTGATCTGGTCGGAATTCACATTGAACAGCGACGTGTTCTCGGGCAGATCGATCAGCTGGATGGCATCGTGCTTGGTCACATGCTCGCTGCCCTGGATCTGAATATCGGTAGCGGCGAACAGGCCAGAGTTAATGACGACGACGGCAACGACTGCAAGCGCTGCCAGAGCGGCAAGGATGCCGCCCACGATTTTGCCCTTGCCCTTAACGGCAGAAGCGGCACCCGCCGCATGATTTGCCAGGGCGCCGATCGATGACAGCGGATTAGAGCCCTTTTTGCCCGATTGCGGTTTTGCGGAGGCCGACACCGACGTCAGCATACGTGGCTTAGATGCACCCAGCGCGCGACCGGGACGCGTCACCTTTGCCCCCAACGAGGGCTTGGGCGACGCTATGGGGCGAGAAGGTATGGCACCCATCGCCGGTTTGGGCGTCACCGAGGGACGTGCCACCGGACGAGCAACATTTTTGGCCGCGGGGCGTCCGCCAAGCTGCGAACCGGCAGTCGAACGCTTGGCAGGCCGCACGGACCCAGCAGGCTTAGAAGGCATAACGGATTTACGTTGAGGCTGAGACGGTGCGCCGGAACGCCCTCCGGCGCGGCGGAAGGTTGGTTTCGATGCTCTAGAAGCCGAGGAATTTAACTTCCGGTCTGAGCTCGATGCCATACGCCTCCCTCACCTTTCCGTGCACATGTCTGATAACCGCGGCCACGTCATCGGCCGAGGCGGTTCCGTTATTAACGATAAAATTAGCGTGTACGGGCGAAACTTCCGCGCCGCCAACCGAAAAACCCTTTAATCCACAATCCTCGATAAGCTTGCCCACGCTCGCATCGGGCGGGTTGCGAAATACCGACCCGCAGGATGCACAGCCCATGGGCTGTGTGCGCTTACGCCGCGTCAGGTACCGCTCCATACGTTCACGGATATCGGCCTTGGGCGCAGGTTTGAGCTTGAGCACGCACTCCAGAATGATCTCGTTACGCGGCAGGCTGCATTCACGGTAGCCCCAAGCGATCTCCGAGCCCGCGTAATGTTTGATGCCGGAGCTCGGGTCAAACGTAACGACATCTTCGACCAGCGAGCCAATCCACTCGGTTCGCGTGCCGGCATTCATGGACACGGCGCCGCCAACGGAGCCGGGACTGTCTCTTATACACATCTGACGCTGCCGACGAACTCTA